>JAEZGD010000562.1 GCA_023417165.1 Planctomycetota bacterium | reverse complement strand
GGTTGCCAACGTACAATTTTCGGCCCACCAGTATTCTCCTGCTTTGGGCGCCCGACCCGCTAACTGACTTTCCGGGTCATCTGAAAGTGGCCAACACCTTCGGCCATTGCTTGGTGCTGACGATGAAACTCGGGCCGTCCTGACAGGAACCAACGCCGCGTCATCGATCGACAAACTACCGTCGACGAAATATACCCCCGGCACCCTGCAAAAGAAACATGAGGTACGACCGGTTTTTACCTAACAGTCACGCAGCGCGAAATTCACAGCGCTGGTGTCAACGCGCGTTGATAGGTCGATGCGCTGGCATCGACCTATCATCATCAATTGCAAAAGCCAATGGTACTAGCTCTCGATCGACACGCCTGGCAGTGCGGCGCGCAGCTTGTCGACGACTTCGCTTGAAACTGAAGGCAGGAACGTAATCACCAGCTTCTTCAGATCCTTGGCGTCTTTCAGACCCATCAAGGTTTCGATGCCCGCATCGCCCACTTCGGTGGAACCGATGTGCAGGAAGGTCAGGTTCTTGAACGCCAGCAAGTGTTCGCAACCCGCATCGCCCAAGCGCGTGTCATCCAAGTTCAGTCGAGTCAGCCCGACCAGCGGCTTCAACTTCTCGACGCCAGCATCACCGACATCGCACTTCCACAGGTTCAAGTCACGCAGGCTCGACAGACCGGTGAGGTGTTCCAAGCCATCGTCGCCAATGATCGTCTCGCTCGCGTCCAGGCTTTCGAGCGCGGTGCAGTTTTTCAGGTATTCCAAGCTGCGGCCGGTGATCGGCAAGCCGCGCAGACGCAGCGTGCGCAGCTTCGTCAGACCCGACAGCGGTTCGATACCCGCGTCGAAGATTTGAATCGAACCGAACAGCGACAACTCTTCGAGGTTCTTCAGATTGCCGATCGTCTTCATCCCTTCGCCGGTGACGCCGGTCTGAGCCAACGTTAACGCGCGCAGGTTCAACAGATCTTTCAAGTGAGCAACACCTGCATCGGAGATCGGATTGCCATACAGCTTCAGGCTGCGAAGGTCTTTCAGCTTGCCAACGTGCTCAAGGCTTTCGTTGGTGATGCGCGTCATGTCCATCAGGTCGAGCAACTGCAGCTTCGGGCAATGCTTCAGGTGCACCAAGCCTTCGCCGCTCAGGTTCGTCGCCATCATGCGCACGCGGCGCAGGTTCGGAATCTGGCAAACGTCTTCGAAGCCGGCATCGTCGACGGCTGTGCGTTGCAGCACCAGCGTTTCGAGCTTTGGCAGTTCACGCAACGTCTTCATGCCGGCGTTGCTCACCTGGCTGCCGGTCAAGTCGAGCGCCTTGAGATTGTTGAGGCCGACCAGATTCTTGAGCCCGGCGTCGGTGGTGCCGGCGGTTTCCAGATTCGCGCGCTCCAGACGCGGCAGCCCCTTCAGATGCTCGGTCTCGGCGTCGCCCGCGTTGGTGTTCGCAAAGTCGACTTCGATGACGAATTCTTTGGTGGGATCCAAGACCACCTTTACATTCGCGGCCTTCAAGGCTTCGATCGCCTTGGGATCATCGGCCGCGACCTTGGTTTCCTTCTTCGAGTCGCCCGAGGCATTTTCGGCAGGCGTCTTCTGGTCAGCCGGCTTACAGCCCCCGAGCACGAGCAGTACGCCCATCACCACCGTCAAACACCATGCCGTACGCATTGCATTACCCTTGCTAAGCATCGAAAGCTAGTCGAAACAAACCGTTGAACTTATCGCATGCGGCCATGCTTCGCAAACCGGGGGCCAGTGCCGCGGCGGTCAACCGTTTTCTGGCATTTTTCGGTTCGCATTACAGACGCGACATTACGAATCTCTTCTCTCTTGATCCCTCGACCGACCGAAATATGCCTGGCTTTTTCGTTGTCGTCGTCGGCCACAGAGGACCTCACGAGCACGACTTTATGCCTGGTATTTCCATCGCATCGGGCGGCGAATGGCTCGCGGCATCAATGTCTCAAGTGCTTGAAAATCAGACACTTGGAACATCGCAGCGAAGCCGTCATGTGCCTCGCGATCATCACCTTTACTAGCCACTTTATGCCTAGGCTTTACACCACCGCGGGGTGGGAAGGCGCTGCCAACATGACCGCGCAATATGCCTGGCGCCACAATTATTGCGCAGCGCCACTCGCCAGCAAAGATTGTACCGGGAAGCAACTATTTGTCAATAGTAACTTACGACTTGATCGAAAGTTCAAATCACGGCGAAAGGCTACTGCGGATTCAAAAGGCTGTGCGTCATCGCCTGAAAGACAGGCGCGATCTTATCGAATTCGCGGCTCTCGGCCTGGTACGCCAACACATAGGTCCGCTTGCCGACGCGGACGCTGCGCACCTGCGCGGTGACCACGAAGTCCAGGCAGTAGAAGTCCATGTCGTAGCCCGTCAACGACGCCGGGCCGACCTCTTCCTGCGCAGGCTGCGATTCGAGCCCCTCATATTCCGTCTCCATCGTCAGGCGGAACTGGTCGGCCATATCCTGCGGATCGACGGCCGGCTCGTACACGTGCAACGCCCAAAACCCACCCCCCGGCGAGTTGACCGAAACCGTCTTCGGCCCCGCGTCGGCATCGCCCGACTCGTCGGACAGCTGCCAGTTCTCGGGGTACATGAACGACACGCCGAAATTTTCGTAAACCGCACTCATGGGGGAAAAGTCGAGGAAAGAAGCTGTAATCTGAGAATTGTATCGTAGCAAAAGGGAAGAGGAAGAAGTGCCAAGCGCCAAGGTCCAAGTGCCAAGCCCTCCACCCTACACCCTCTCACCTCTACCCTCCCCATCCCTGCTAGCACCAATTCGCCTTCCCCCGCCCTGCCCTTCCTGCTAGTTTCTGCGCGCGAAGGTCTCGGCGCAGGGCTAGCGCTAGCGGACCGAACGCGACGAGAGCACGGATGCTGTCGAATTCGCTTATCTCTGCGCTATCTGCCTGGCGCGCCGCGAGCGTGGCGTTCAGCCTTGCGCTGCTGCTAACCGCCGTCGGTTGCCGCTCGCTCGGCAAGCAGCCGGTAGCTGAGAACGTCGTCGAAGCGCGCCAAATGTCGCTGCGCGGCCTCGATGCCATGCAAAGCGGGCGACACGAAGAAGCCGAGCAACTGTTTGCCGCCGCCATTAAGACTTGCCCCGTCGACGAACGCGCGCGCCGCAATTATGCCGACCTGCTTTGGAAGCGCGGCGAATACGGCCAAGCGGTCAAGCAGATGGAAGAGGCCGTGCGACTCTCTGGCGGCGACGCCGGATTGCTCGTGCAACTGGGTCAAATGCAACTGGCGCGTGGCGAACACGAAGCCGCCCGCCAATCGGCCGAGCGCGCCGTCGCCGCCGACCGCCAACGCGCCGCCGCCTGGGCGTTACTTGGCGATACCC
>JAEZGD010000551.1 GCA_023417165.1 Planctomycetota bacterium | reverse complement strand
TAGCACGACACACAGCCAAAACACCACGCGCCCCACAGGGCTGACCTGGGCAGTCCACCACCAGATCGGCAGGGGCAGTACCAGCATCAGCCAGTAATGATCCCACGCGGTCGGCGAACACAAAATCATCGCTACCACGCCCAGCGCAAACGCGCGAT
Source organism: Planctomycetota bacterium (assembly GCA_023417165.1). Taxonomy (GTDB): domain Bacteria; phylum Planctomycetota; class Planctomycetia; order Pirellulales; family Pirellulaceae; genus JAEZGD01. The sequence goes on along the minus strand of JAEZGD010000551.1, from coordinate 6,025 downwards.
CGCGCTCGGTCATCGATTGCGCGCGCCAACTCTTCCAAGCGACACCGATCGAAAGCAGCGCAGCGCACAGCAGCATCGCGCCTTTGGCGATGAGCGGCGATTGCGTGAGCGGCACGACATGCGGATTCGCAGGATCAAACAGTCGTGCCCAAAAACCTGTGAGCGACGAGTTCAGCCATGCCCCGCGCCACGTATCGAGCGACGGTATCACCTCGACGACAAACGTCCGCCAGGCGTCGCTACCGAACACCGCACACGAGGCGCCGACCATCGCAGCGAAGGCCAGCACACCTCCAAGCAGCGCGCGCCAATCGCGCATCATCAGGAACACGAACAACAGATACAGCGGAAAGAGCTTCACGCTGGCCGCAATGCCGATCAGCGCACCCGCCACCCACGACTGTCCGTTACGCTGTGCCAGCCACGCGGCGGTCAACAGCAGCAGCAAGATGGCATTGAATTGCAGCATGGCGGTTTGACTGGCAAGCGGCGTACTGCCTATGACCAACACCATTAAAGGCCAAACATTCGAACGATCCAGATCCAGCCCACGCGACGACACGATGCCCGCCACCGACAACGCCACACAGCCCAGCGACAGCAACTGCCAAATCAGCTTCACGTGCGGATACGATAACTGCCCCAGTGGCAAGATCCACAAGATCGACGACGGCGGATGCCCGTTCATACGCAAGCTGTCAGCGCTGGTGCTGTTACGTACTCCTAAGAACCGAGGCAACGTTTCGTCCATCGACGTATAGACATCGAGCCCCGCGAAGTAACACCTGGCCGAGAGCCACTCTTGCGACAAATCGCCAATCGACGGTCTCCACGGGTTGGCATACACAGCCAGTGCCACCAGCGATACACAGACCCACGGCACGCCGATCAGCGCCCAGAAGTACTGCCACCACAAACTCAATGGAGCACGCATGCCAGAATCCTAAGAAGCGGCGAATTGCGTCCGAGTGTGTTGTGATGCTAGTGCTCGGCGGCGTCCCTCACAATGTTTTGGCTAACAGACTTTTCTTTATGCGCCGCAAGCTAGCAAGCGCCACAGTCCATAAAAAAGGGCGAGACTAAGCTCGCCCAAAAACACTGAAGATGGTTTTAGTTCACCGGCGGCGGCGTGACTTTGGCCGCGCTGGCATTCCAAGGCGGCCACGGCGTGGGCTGCCCATCGGCGTACATATAGGCTCCCATCTCGGTCCACAGCACCACGCAAGCGACCAGCGTGGCGATGAACGAGATGATCAGCATCATGGTATAGACGTTAAAACGCTGCTTTTCGGTCGGGACAGCGTCAGCTAATCTTGCTGGCAACGCGATCTCCTTTGCGAATGGGGGCCTGCTGGAAGCTCGGATCAATGCGGGCCACCGAACGATTCGCGGTAACCTTGGTCACGACCACCTTGCCGAGATACTTGTTGTCGCGGAAGACTTCGAGGGTATTCCCCACGCTCACGCCATCGTCCATGCCGATCGAAATCTCGACCAGATTCTTATCGCTGACCGCGGTGATCACACCATCGACGCGCCGCTCGAGCGAGGTCGGCAAGGGGGCATTCACATCAATGCCGTTCTGTTCCAGCGTCAGCTTCTGAAAGGCAATTTGCGAGATCAACTGATCGCGGCGTTCTTCCAACTGCTGCAACTTGACTTGCGCCTGATTGACCTGATCGCCCAGGCTGGTGACGCGCGTGAGCTTGTCGTCGCGATCTTTTTGAATGGTGACAATGTCGGTCCGCAACGCTTCGTTGTCTTGGCCGAACTTCTCCAGGCTTTGCTGAGCGACAGCCAGCTTTTGCACCACTTCGGTATGCGCGGTTTGCAGCTTCGCCAGTTCTGCCTGGGTATTCCCCAGGTCGTCGATCGACTGCTTCAGTTGCGATTGCAACGTAGCCAGCGCTTGACGCCGAGCGGCTTGATGCTCAGCCAAAACCAAGCGAGCGCTTTCTAACTCGTTGCGCAACGCAGTATTGGTGGTATAGGCGTCTTGTACTTGCTGCTTAAGAGCGAGCGCCTGTTCTTTCCAGTTCTTATGCGTGGCGAAGACCATGACCGCAAAGGACATGAAGACAATACTCATCACCAAGATGAGCATCGTGAAAATCTTGCCGATCAGCGTCATGGCCGTCGTTCCTGTACTAGCTAGGAAACCTACCTCTGAACAAGTTGCTTGCTGGTCGTCCTCGCCGACCCATGATTACAAGCAGTCATCCTGCGCGGACCGGCCAGGGCCTGCCCATGCGATTCTGGCCTCATCAGACAAGATCACGATGAGGAGTAGAGGCAACCTCAGTATAGTTGGCTCCAAAACGGAAAGTCAACGAAATCGGGTCAATTTCGGAAGTCTGCGGCGATTAGAGAACCCCTACAGACGCTATCCGCATACCCATTTCGGGGAGACCACCGGCCGCACAATTCCTATACGTGTTGCTATCCTCAAAAGGTTCGAGGCCCTCTGGGGCGTTTATTCCAAGCCTTGGCCCCGTGGCAGGCAATTTGCGGTGGCCAGCCACGGTCACAAACCGTCATCCAGATAATAGGTCTGCAATCGAGCTGAACCGGCCGGTCCCAGCGGGCGAGCGAACACACTGGCCCGCCGGGCGAACGGCTATAGGCTCTAATTCCGCTCCTTCAACTGCTTCTGCAGCGTTTCGACGTCCTGGCGCAGGCGGTCGACTTCTTTCTGCAATTGATCGATACTCCCCTGCCCTGGCCCTTGCTGTTGCACGGCTTTGAGCACCTGATCCATCTTCTGATGCAATTCGGCAAGTTGCGACGGCTGACCGGGGACCGCCGGAATCGAGTGCACCTTGACCCGCGGCACAACCACATCGCCCGGCGGCACCGTACCGGGAATTACCTCGACGCGCCCCGGATAGGCCATGGTGGCTTTGCCATGTGGCTCAACGGGAATCGGCAAGTGAACCATGGGTGCGCGCATCCGCTCGACATGCACGCGAATCTCTGGCGGCAGTTTGTCGAGTTCGTCTTCGGTCACGCTCCACTTCTTATCGCCTTGCTGAACGTCGATCGTCGCAGGCTTGTCATCCGACTTGCTGATCGAAATCGACATGCCTTCAGGCAGTTTCATGGCCGGCAGGTCCGGCTTGAACAACGTACCAGGCCGGACCACCATCACACGCACGTCCTTCTGAACCTTTTCGGGAAGACCGCCGAGGGAATTCCGCAGTTGCGTTTCCAGGGCATTGGGATCCGCAGCGGCGCGCTGCGGACGCTCGATGGGCGTGATCAACAGCGACAGCTCTTTACCGCCGCGCATGACACGTAATGTCGCTTCCTTGGCACCGAGCGCGTCGACGACGTCGATCAACTGGCTAACGTCGCGCAGCTTCTCGTCGCCCAGTTGCAGCAAGATGTCGAACTTTTGCAGCCCGGCCTTGCTCGCAGGACTCTCGTCCATCACCGACATGGCAACCACGCCATGTTCCAATTGCAGTTGCGATTTGAGCAAGTCGACGAGCGGACCGCACTCCACACCGATCCAGAACTTGGCTTGCTGCATTTTCTTGATCAGCTGTTCAACTTCTGGCCCGCGCGCATCGAAGGTGGTATGCACCGTCAGCGGCGCTCCGCCTGCTGGCACGCCCGGTACCGCAGGCACCGCCGGTGGCGCCGGGATGGTTGCCGTTTGCGCATTGGCGTTTGCGCTACAACACAACAGCGCAGCGACCGCCGTCCCGCGCATCCAAAGTTTCCAACGTTGGCGAATCATATTCCTACTCCTGAAAAGACGCTCCCCCTGAACCATGCTCTTTAAGTCGGCTCATGATCTGGCTACTGAATCAAGCGATGACTCGCTGGCGTAACGAGATAGCTTTCGACCGGCAAATACAGTTGCGCACCGTCCTCAAGCTGCACCGGCATCACCCCGGCTTGCGCTTGCTTGATGAGATGCCCCTCACGCTCCAGCGATTGCAGCATCGCATCGGACAGCGTCGGCTGTTGATCGAGTAAGTACTGCGAGCCGCTCGCCATGCTGTAATACGGCACCTCAACCTGCCCATCGGCTGTGACCAAGCGCACCTTGCCTAGCGGCGCATCCGCGGCCGGCGTCTTCGGCGTTTGCGGAACCTCAGGCAACGGATCGATATGCTGCACGATCTGCGACGGCGAGCTACTCGGCGCATCGCTTGGGCGCAGCAGCCAACCTCCCAGCGGCAGCGCCACCACAAAGCTGGCCGCCATCGCCAGCAACGTGATCCGCCACGAAGACGCTTTACTCGCGGAAGCTGCCTTTGGCTGCGCAGGCGGAGACAAGTATTCACCGCGCAGCGCGCTCAGCTCGCCGCTCATGGCTTGCGCTTCCAAGAACGCCAGCGCGCACTGACGCCAGCCTTGCGGATCAGCGTCCAGCGCCAGCAACAGCGCGCGATACTCGATCGGTGATAGCTCGCCATCGACCAGGCGACTCAATTGCAGGTCCCGCGATGCAGACGATTCGTTCATGACGTTACCTCGCTCGGTTCGAGCGTTGCCAGTTCCTCACGCAATCGCGCCCGCGCTCGATGCAGCCGCGTCTCGACGGCGCTATGCGAGATGCCGAGGTGCGCAGCGATGTGGTGATAGCTCCAGTTTTCGGTGTACTTCAGCAGTAGGATTTCGACATCGCGCGGCGGCAGCTTCGCGAGCGCCTTTCGCAACATGCGCCGCCGTTCGTCGGCGAGTAGCCACGCCAGCGGATCGGGCGTGGCGGGATCATGCTCGGTTGGTGGCACGCGCTCGGCAAAGCGATCGGTTAACTTGCGACGCCGGCCGAGCTTGCGCCGATACAAAAGCACCTGCGTCACCGCCAGGCGATACAGCCATGGCGCGACTTTCGTCGGGTCCTGGATCGGCGCCGCCTGGCGCACGGCGGCCAGCGCCACCTCTTGCAGCACCTCTTCGACCGCATCGCGATCGCGCAAGCGTGCCGCCAGAATGGTCCGCAGCCACCGATCGTGCTGGGCCAGTGCAAGTTGCCAATCCATGCGTGATGCCACCTTCTCCGTGCCGCAGAGATGGTCCCTGATCTCCTCGCTGCGCGCTGGCAGAACCGAGGCCGACGTCCGATTTATGCCATGCTTTTTCGTCGTTGCAGTTGCGAATCCCTAGCCGCAGCAAGAGATGGCAAACTCTTTCCATACAATCGGTTACAGCGATGCCAGTCGCCTCAACCAAGGGCGAATGGTCCCTTCCGCAATTCCAACCTTATGCCTAGGTGTTCAGCCCCTAGCGGGTGGCAAGCGAAGCTCTCTGAAGCGACCGACCGTGAATAGTTACCGTCGCCGGAGGAATCTTGCCCGTGCAAGCCAAGCACTTTATGCCCCCCTCCTTCTTCCGGTGCGATGGGTCAGCCAAGCCGGCGCCAGACGTAACGCAACCTTTCCACCTACGAAGGCCCACCACCGACACAACACCTTGGCGGAGCGTAATGCCGTGAATTATACCCGCCTGCGCAGGCCCTCAGAAACAACTATTTACAATTTCCTACAAACCGTCACAGGGTTCTTTACGCCCTGGCGAGAGCCTCCCATAATGGCCTCCCACCCCTTCGAATCAGGAGCCTCCTCTCATGCGTATTGCCTTGCGAACGTGTTTGCTCTCTGTTGCTTGCGTTGGACTGCTGACCAGCGGCTGCCAGCCTCCGCAGGCGCCCAAGAAGGGGTCGGCCCCCAAGACCAATGCCCCCGCGCCTGCGGCTGACGAAACGGAACCAGCGCCGGCCGCCGCGCCCACCTCTCAGGAGAACACCGCTGCCATGACGATTGAAAAGACTGCGTTTGGAACGACCAAGGATGGCGTCGCCGTCGACCTCTACACCATCAAGAACAAGAATGGCCTGGTCCTGAAGATGACCAACTATGGCGCGATCGTCGTCGCCATGGAAACGCCGGACAAGAACGGCAAGCTGGCGAACATTCAACTGTCGTTCCCCACGCTCGAAGGCTACTTGCAGCGGCATCCGTACTTTGGCGCGACCGTCGGCCGCTATGCCAACCGCATCGCTGGCGGCAAG
>JAEZGD010000523.1 GCA_023417165.1 Planctomycetota bacterium | reverse complement strand
ATCTACACGTGCAGGCCGATCCGCAGATGACGCTACACGACTCCCATGCGCTCGGGCATCGGGTGCAAGACGCCATTCGCGCGGCCGTTCCCAACGTCCGCAGCGCACTCATTCATATGGAACCGTTCGAGCCGTAGGCTTTGATGTAAGAAGCCGCGGATGACGCTGAGGCACGCGGATAATTGAGAGAGACGGAGAGGGAAGGTGTCACGCGAAGCCGCAAAGACGCTAAGAGGAAGGGAAAGAGAAAGAGAGAAATAGGAGAAGGGTGAAGGCAATGAGAAACAGAGATTGCTGTGTCTCTCCCTCTCTTCTTCTTCGCGTCTTTGCGGCTTCGCGTGACACCTTCCGACTATCTCCAACCCCCTTTCAGCCCGCAGCTATCGGCCGGCGAGGGCTTGGAGCAGCAGTGGTAGCCAGGCTTCCTTGACCCATGCCAAGTCCTCGTAGGGAGTGATGCGCTCGGTCGACCAGCCCGATTCCTGCAACGCGAACTCCATGCCTTGCGCGGCAGGAACATTCGTGCTGTGGATCACGATGCGGCACACGACCGATTGGCTGCAAAGAAAGTCGGCGACTTCGCGACCATCGCCGCAATCGCGCCGTTCTCCAGAGTCATCGACTTCGGATTCCAGGTCATGGTCGAGTGAGATGGCAACTACCGTTTGCAGGTTGGTCGTCAGCCAGGCGTTCATCCGATCGGCTGCGGTGAAAAAGACAACCGGATATTGCGGCAGGTGCTTAGCAATCGCTTGCTCCATCGCCACGCGTCGCTCGGCGTTGTCTTCCAGAATGGCGATGCAAAGCGACATGCTCACCTCTCGATGCTGCTGCAACTTCTTCTTTGCGGCTTGGTGTGACACCTTCCCGCCATTGTCGCCAACGCATCAGAAGCGAAGGCTATTTCGTCAGCAGGACGGCGGCGGCTTGGCCGGTGACGGATTGGTTTTGGCAGAGCGCGGTGGCGGGGCGATCGCGCAATGCGGTGCGCGTGACGTTGATCGGGCACGCGGGATCAGGCGTTTCGTAGTTGAGCGTCGCGGGGACTTCGCCATTGGCGAGTGCGAGCACACTGGCGGCCAGTTCGATCGCGCCGCTGCCGGTGCCGAGCGTGCCGAAATAGCTCTTGGGTGCAAAGACCGGTACGTCGCCGAGCGTGGCGCGAATCGCGGCCGCTTCGTGCTCGTCTTCGACCTTCGTGCTGAGTCCGTGCGCGTTGACGTGGCCGATTTCGCCCGGCGACAGCTTCGCACTGGTCAGTACGCCGCGGATTGCGTTCTCGATCGCCGGACGAGAGCAAAGCTCGTTCGGCAGTGGTGCGACAAAGCTGCTACTCCAAGCGGAAAGTTGGCACAGGATGTTCGCGCCGCGCGCTTCGGCATGTTCGCGGGCTTCGAGCATGATCACGCCTGCGCCTTCGCCGTTGACCATGCCATCGCGCTGGGCGTCGAAGGGGCGCGAGGCTTTGGCCGGTTCGTCCTGGCGGTGCGAAAGATAGATTTCGCCACGATACGCCAGCGGCGTCACGTTCAGTCGCGAGCCAGTCCCGCCTGCGAGCATGGCATCGGCATGGCCGCGCGCGATGACGCTGGCCGCTTCGCTAATCGCCAAGAGGCTCGAAGCATCGCCGAGCGTGATGGTGTTGTTCGGGCCGCGGGCGTCGACCGAGATGCCGATATGACACGCCGCCATGTTCGGCAGGTATTTCAGCATCCACAGCGGAAAGATTTTGTTGGGGAAGTTCTCGCCCCAGCGCGACCAGTCGAATTGGCCGTCGGGCATGCAACTGCGATAGATGTCTTCGACGTCTTCGTTTTCGCAGTACAGCATGTCGCTGCCGAGCACGACGCCCAGGCGGTCGTGATCGACGGCTGTGGGGGCCAGTTGCGCGTCTTGCATCGCGAGCGCCGCCGCCGCATAAGCGAACTGGATCTCGCGGCACATCACCTTCAGGGTCTTGCGCGGCGTAACATAGGCTTTGCCATCGAAATCGGGAACTTCGCCGGCGATTTGGACCGGGAAGTCGACCTTGGCGAGCGTTGACGAGTGGCGCACGCCACTTTGCCCTGCCGCCAGCGAAGCAGCGAACGCAGCGCGGCCGATGCCGAGGGGACTGACGATTCCCAGTCCAGTAATCACGACGTCGCGCTGATCGGCCATAAACAACAATCCCTGGCGAACCCCCGCCTCAGGTGGCGAGATAGGTAATCTTGTATCTTATTCGTCCTTTTCCCGATCGCCAAGTCGGTTCCTGGACGGTGGCTTGGTCGGTCGTACATCGAAGCGGGGGATGTGAGGCCCCTGAATCGCCTCCAAAACTGCGCCACAAGTCGCGTCTCATTCCGCCATAGAACTTCTGGCCGCGCGCAAAATGGATCGCGAATCCAGGGAGCTAACGCTCCCCGCTCGGTGCTTGGTTGAGACCGCCCTGGGAGCACAGCACGCATTCACCCGGCCGACGTCGGACGGTCAGAATAAAACTTTTACTGGCGAGCGCCGTCGGGGACAAATACAATCAATGCTGCACGCATCCCCCCACGGCTACAAGGTTCTGTCATGTCTGTTGCTCGACGTTCGTTCTTGGCTGCTGGGTTGGCAGCGTCGGCTGCGCTGGCGCAAACGGGTTCGCCCGCCGGCGCGCAAGAGTCTGAGCCGGTCGATGTCTCGAAGTTGGGCAAAACGCCGCATACGAAGTTTGCGGTTAACATCGAGATGTGGTGGACCAAGCTGCCCTTTCTGGACCGCATCAAGAAGGTCGCCGAGTTTGGCTTTCCCGGCTACGAATTCTGGCCCTATCAAGGCAAAGACCTGAAGGCGATCGCGCGACTGAACGCCGAACTGGGACTGGAGTGTGCGCAGTTCACCGCTTGGGGTTTTGAGCCCGGCATGAACAACCCGGCCAACGAAGACAAGTTCATCGCCACGATTGAAGAGGCTTGTGGCGTCGCCAAAGAGCTGAAGATCCGCAAGATGACGGTGGTGGCAGGGAATAATCAAAAAGAGATGACGCAAGACCAGATGCTGAAGCAGGTGGTCAAAGCGCTGAAGCGTGCGGCGCCCATCGCCGAAAAGCACGAAATTATGCTGATTTTGGAGCCCATGAATGGTCGCGTCGATCATCCCGGGCATTGCCTGTACGGCAGTGTCGACGCGGTGAAGATTTGTCGCGAGGTCGATTCGCCGATGGTGAAGATCAATTGGGATCTTTATCACATGCAAATCACCGAGGGGGACCTATGTGGGCGGTTGAAGGAAGGGTTCGACCAAGTAGGCTATTTACAACTAGCCGATCATCCTGGTCGCTGCGAACCAGGCACCGGCGAGATTCACTACAACCGCGTGTTACGTCAAGCGAAAGAGCTAGGCTATCAGGACTTCGTCGGGCTGGAGTGCCGTCCGAAGACGACCGAGTTGGCCGCCGCGATCGGCGTCGCCAAAGCGGATATTTGGTAATGCTGGCAGAAATGAATCTGCGTAAAGGGTAGCGTTCGGATGAAACCGACGCTGATCAACAAGTTGCCGGTCCCTGACGACTCTCCGCATCATGTGTGGGAGATCGTCGCAGCGCAACTACTCTTGGCCGGCGTGACGGCGAGTTGGTTCTATATCGCCGATCATTTCGGCTTTGATCGCGGCTGGGTCGAGACCTATGTCATTGGCGCGTTCTATTGGCTGAACATGGCGGCCATCTTTATTGTGCCGCTGGCGATCGGTTGTTTGCTGCTGGTCGCTGCGATTCAGCGCTCGTATCACCCGCTGATTTATGCTGGCGTGGAAGCCGTGCTGTGGTATGTCCATCTGCTCGCCAGCTTCGCCTGGCCGTGGACCGCGTCGTAGCCCGTTCTGGGTGTCTGTTGCACGGTGCCACTGGCGTCCCAGCCAGTGCTGGGTTCTGGTTGTAGTGAGAAGTCACTAATACAGCTAACTTCGTGCCTTCTCATTACGGCCCGAACCTGCGAATATCGCCTGCGTCTTACCAGCATTCATGTAGTATCGGCGGTGAAAACGAAACTCACCCCCTAGCCGCGTCGCGTCAGGCGGGGCTATTCTGGAGTTTGCAAGTTGTTAATACTTGTTTTCGAGCGGTGCTGACGTTCCTCTTGCCACGGTTTGTGCGATGTCTTCCAAATCTCGCCGCATCACGGTCCCTGATTTCGCCGCCAAGAAGCAGGCGAAGCAGAAGATCACGATGCTGACCGCTTACGATTACCCGACCGCTCGCCTGGTCGACGAAGGAGGCGTGGAAGCGATTCTCGTCGGCGACAGCATGTCGATGGTCATCCAAGGGCACGATACGACGCTGCCGGTGTCGCTCGACGAGATGATCTATCACGCCGAGATGGTCGGCCGCGCGGTGCAGCGGGCGCTGGTGGTGGTCGATATGCCCTTCCCCACCAATCACCTCGGCGTGCACAAAGCGATTGAGAACGCTGGCCGCATCCTCAAAGAAGCCCGTTGCCAGGCGGTCAAACTGGAAGGCGGCGCCGAGCAAGCCGAAGTGATCGCGGGCCTGGTTTCGGCGGGCATTCCGGTGATGGCGCACGTCGGTCTGCGTCCGCAAAGTGTGCACCAGATGGGCGGCTATAAAGTGCAGCGCGACGAAGAACGCTTGATGGCCGACGCCTTGGCGGCCGAGTCGGCAGGCGCGTTTGCGATCGTGCTGGAATGCATTCCCGAGTCGATCGCCGCCAAGATCACCGACACGCTACGCATTCCCACGATCGGCATCGGCGCAGGCAATCAATGCGACGGCCAGGTGCTGGTCATCAACGACCTGCTCGGCCTGACCAGCGGTTATGTGCCGCGGTTCGTCAAGCAATACGCGAACCTGCAGCAGATCATCTCGACTGCCATTTCCGAATTCCGCGAAGAGGTCCGCAGCGGCGCCTTCCCCGCCCCGGAACAAAAATTCAAGTAATCGACCCACCTTGTAGGATGGGTTTCCAAACCCAACTTCAGCCTGCTAGCGTATTGGCTTGTGAAGATATCGCGCGAAACGGTGAGTCAATATGGACGTCCCAATCCCTGATGATCTGGCCAAGCTGGAAGCCAAAAAGAATCCGGGCGGGTGGGTTTATGTTTTAGACCTCAACTATGGGAGCGACCCCACTGCCGCTTTTCCGCCCGAAGCAATTAAAGGGGCTTGGAAGGTAAGCGAAAGCGGGGAGATGACTGGCGAGTTTTTTCCGAATCCCAACTACCGTCCTTTAACTCCGAGAGGTTAGCGTTTGAGATAACTGGCTACTTATTCTCTTGCTTCAATGGATCAATCGTCCTGACATTAAGGAAGGGATTCTCCAATCCGCCCCGCCGGGCGAATTTGCAATATGTGCGGCGCCGCGGCGAAATACGGGTGTCACGCCAAGCCGCGAAGTCGCCAAGGCTTCTTCTGCTCTGCCCACTAACCACTCCCCACTCCTCACTTCCCCGCCCGCTTCTCCCCTTGCCGGATACTCACGAGCTATGGTATCTTGCGGGCTTTCCTCGGCCCGCGCCAGCCGATAC
>JAEZGD010000521.1 GCA_023417165.1 Planctomycetota bacterium | reverse complement strand
GAAAAAAGATGCCGACGAATTAGTGCTGCTCGAGCAACGTCGACGTCGGCTCCAGCGGCAGTTGGCCTTGTTGCAACGCGAGGCAATCGCCGCCAGGGCCAAAGCCACTGAAGCGCCGAAAGCCGACAAGGTATCGCCAGAATTGGTGGCCAGCCGCGGCAAACCTTTGGTGAGTGAAGCGTACTTGCGCACGCTCGGTCGCGAGCCAACCTCTGCAGAGCTGGCCACGTCGCTGAGCTATCTGAGCGAGTCTGAATCGCTCAACATAGGTATGCGTGATCTGTTATGGGCGCTGCTGAATACCAAAGAATTCATCGTCAACCACTAACCGCCTCAGTTCCCAGCTCAAAACCCGAAGCTACTTTCCTTCTCAAGGATTTCTTCCATGGCCACGCATCGATTTTGCGACGGAGTTCAACGACGCGATTTCTTAAAGGTGGGAGCCATCGGCGCGGGCCTGTCTCTCGGCGGTTATTTGCAAATGGCGGCGGCTGGCCAGGTCAACACCAACGCCAAGGCAAAGGCCGGCATTTTGATCTATCTGGCGGGCGGTCCTACGCACATGGACACGTTCGATTTAAAGCCGGACGCACCAAGCGAATATCGCGGCGACTTCAAGCCGATCGACACCAATGTGCCCGGCATTCAGATCAGCGAGCATCTGCCGCACTTGGCCAAATGTGCCGATAAGTACACCATCTTGCGCGGCGTGAGTCACACGCTGGCCGCCCACGAATTGGGCAAGATGTATATGAACACCGGCAATCGGCCGCTCCCTTCGCTGACCTTTCCCGGCTATGGCTCGGTGGTCAGCATGGAGGTCGAATCGTCGCCTGAACTGCCCAAAGTCGTCTCGATTCCCGATGCACCGCACCCCGCTGGCTACCTGGGCATCGCTCACAGTCCGCTGGCGACCGGAGCCTCGCCTGCGTTCGGTAAACCATTTACGGTGCGTGGCATGTCACTGGGCCGTGGCCTGACGGTGACCGATGTCGAGCGTCGCCAAAAGTTGTTAACCGATCTGGATACGACTTTCCGCGGCATTGACAACGACAGCGAGATTCTCAGCGGCCTCGACAAGTTCAGCGAGCAAGCCCACAACATCATCAGCAGCAAAGCCTCGCGCCAGGCGTTCGATATCTCGCAAGAGAAAGAATCGGTTGCCAAGTCGTTTGGCGAGAGCTCCTTTGGTCAAAGCTGCTTGTTGGCAGCGCGGTTGATTGAGTCCGGTGTGAAGTTTGTCACGGTGCAGCTTGGCGGCTGGGATACGCACAACGACAACTTCACTCGGCTCAAGTCGAAGCTGCTTCCGGAACTCGATGCCGGCGTCGCGGCATTGTTTACAACGCTCAGTGAACGCGGCTTGTTAGATTCGACCAGTGTGATGGTCACTGGCGAATTTGGTCGCACACCCAAAGTCAACGCTCGCTCAGGACGCGACCACTGGCCGCGCGCGATGTTTGTCTTGATGGGAGGCGGCGGTATGCGCGGTGGCCAGGTGATTGGCGCCAGCGATGAAAAAGGCATGGGACCTGCCGAGAAAGGTATCTCGCCCGACAACGTCGCCGCCACCTTCTACAAGAGCCTGGGCATCGACCACCACAAAGAATATCACACCAACATCGGCCGCCCGGTAATGATCGTCCGCGACGGTCAGCCGATTCCCGAACTGTTTTCGTAGCCTATGACCGGTGGCGGGGGCACGTCGTCCCAATTGGGCGTGCCCCCGCCCTTTTTCGTTTCCCTTCTGGTTAGAGATCTTGCCATGTCATTTCGTTCGTCGTTTGTTGCTTTGATGTTGCTGGCTATCGTGGCCGTTCCTTGCTTGGCTCAAGAGGGCCAGAAGAAAAAGAAACGCGATGCCGGTCCGCCGCCAGCGATTCGCCAGTTGCTCAGGAAAACCGAAGGGCTGGATCTGACCGCCGAGCAGTCGACCAAGCTCAAAGAGGTCGTTGCCCAGTACACGCCGAAGTTCCGCGAACTGAACCAGAAGGCGAATGGCCTGCTAACCGACGAACAAAAGAAAGCTCGCAACGAAGCGAACGCCAAGAACAAGGCCGATGGCAAGACCGGCAAAGAGGCCGCTGCCGCTGTCGCCGCGGCGCTCGCACTGACGCCTGAGCAGCAGAAGACTCAAGCCGAGCTTCAAGCCAGCACCAAGGAACTCTCGCGCAACCTCAACCAAGACGTCCAGGCGTTGTTGACCGCCGAGCAAAAAGCGAAGCTGAAGCCGGCCGGCAAGGCCAAGTAACGGTGAAGGTATCCATCGCCCGGCGATAGGCAGGCCTGGCGTGGGAAGCAACCCCCATTCGGCATCCGCAAGCGTTTAATAGCGGCGTCGATGCCGTCTCGCCGGCGAGGTTTTCGTACCCAGCAGAGCGCGGGTTGGCCTGGAAACAGGCTGGCCCGCGTTTTTTCGTTCTTGCGGTATAATCTTCCTAGTTCGCTGGCGAAGAATGCACGGGACCCGCATGCAAGAAAATCGCACCATTCTGGGATTTCTAATCGTCATCGCGCTTGCAGCGCTGGGGGCGGCGCTGGTCTATTTGCCGCCGGTGGTGGTCGCGCAGTATCAAAATGTCCGTGAAATGGGCGGCGAGACGGCCGTCTATATCTACTTTGGCGTGGTGGGTGTCGGCGCAGCCCTGCTGCTGGGCTCTTCGCTGTGGATTGTTTGGTCGCTGGTGCGGAACACGAGTCACAAA
>JAEZGD010000494.1 GCA_023417165.1 Planctomycetota bacterium | reverse complement strand
GCGTGTCGATGATGTACTCGGGCGATTCGTAACGCTCAAGCACCGCGGCTTCGAGCAAGCCGGAAATCGAGCCCAGGTAAGCCGACACTTCGGGGAAGTTGCCGGGAGTGACCGCGACGTTACCAGCGCCCGACTCCATCAACAGGCCGCCGGCATTGCTGGGCCGCATCAGGTTCTCGGCCCACTCCCAGCCCATGAAGGCTTCCGCCAACCCGCGCAAGCTCATTTCGCCATGCGACCACTTTCGCTTGGTCGGATCAAGGGTCGGGCGACCGTTCGCGTTGATCGACAGGCCAAGGCCTTCGCGAAAGTTGCGAACGAAATTGCCAGCGCCGACGAGTCGAGTTTCGGCAGAGGCAGTACGAGGCGCGAACGATTCAAAAGCGGTGCGAATTCCTGCGTATCGCATAGGTCGAGTTCCTTTCGCGTAACCTGTTTCAGTCGTGGTCGAATGTGTGGGAAACCGAGCGGCCTTGCAGCCGCGCGGGCGACCTATGCCTCGCCTGGCGATGGCGCGGTTAGTTGTTCGCGCCGACGATGCCCCGCCAAGTCGTGCCATCGCAGTAGCAAATGGCAGTTTCGTTCTGCGTCGGCGTGCAAACGGTCGCACCGCCATTGCTGCGAATGGTCAACACTTCGGCGGCGTCGGCCGCGTTATGGACGATGAAGGTCTCACCCAGCGACGTGGTCGGATCCGGCAAGTCGACGTTGCGACCAGCGCCGCCAGGATCAAGCACCTGGATGCGAGCGTCCGCGAGCGTGAGCGTCTTGCCAGCCGCGAGCGTTTCAACGTTCGAGCCGGATCCGCCCAGGATGGGCAGGCGATTGAAGTGCGGGAACAAGCGGCTCAGCAAGCGGAAGCGAACACGCGTGGTGTTGCTGCCATACCGCTGCGCGACGATGCCGACCGCACGCTCGGCGTGGCTGACTTTCTCGACCTGTTGATTGAGCAGGCCGGTGCCGTCGCCGTTTTCGCTCGGGCCGACAAAGTCGCCGACTTCGAACGTGGCCGCCGGGCAATCCATCTCAACGATGGCATCCGTAACCAGCGGGAAGTAATCGTTGCCGGTCGTCTCATTGGCGGTGCGTGTGTCGCCAGCGAGGCCTGCGAAGCGACGAGCGGCTTCCGCTTGGTTCTTCGGCTCCGTGCCCTGATCGCTGAGCGACGAAAACGGCTTCACCTCGTCGCCGTCGTGATACATCAGATCGCACTGCGAGACGGCCAGCGAGCCAACAAAACGGGCCTTGGCTCGCGTGACGGCCCCGTCGCTGATGATCTGCGGTTGCATGGTCGGTAACTCCGAAAGTGGTTGTTTTTGTGGCTAAAGCGAACGAGGACATGCGCGGCGACGGGTAGCAGATTCGGCGACTAGCCGCGAAAGGCGGCAGCCATCTCATCGAGGGTCATTGGCTTTGGAGCGGCAGCCGATTCGGCAGCGGCAGCTTTAGGCGGCGGCGAGGCGCTGCGAGCGGGTACCGTGCTGGTCACGCGAAGAGCTCCGAGTTCGCGCACATACGTTTCGCGGGCGGCTAGGTTGGGCAGCTTGGTCATCGTTTCGATCACCATCGGCGTGACCGGGATGCCCGCGCCGTTCAGCAGGCCGACGCATTCGATGGCGACCTTCGTGTTGTCGCCGGCGTGCTTGGCCGCTTCCTGCGCCGACTTATTCTCTTCTTCCTGGCCACCGGCATCGGATTCAGCGGCCGCGCCGCTGTCGTCTGAGCCCTTGTCGCTCCCGCCTTCGCCGCTCACAGTGTCGTAGGCCTTGAGCGCTTCTTTGATCTTGGCGACCGTGGCCGGCGTATCGAGCGAGTCGTCGTCGAAGTAAGCCAGGATCACTGCCCGAAACGCCGCTTTGACTTGCTGCTCGGCGCTGGCGCTATCGGCGACTTCGACGGGCGTTTCCGCCATCGGCTCCATGGCCGTGTCGTTCAGCATCTCGAATGCAATACGACCGCTGGGCGTGGCTTTGTGAGACTCAGCGATTTGGCGGAACGTCTTACGCATGATCGGATGCACTCCTGCAAAGGATTCGAATAAACCGTTGGTGGTGCCCGGCAGTACGCTTACCAGGGCGACCGCGAAAACGTTGTCGATCTTGTTCAGCACGATCTGCCCGCCAACCAGCTGCGGATCGTTCCAGAACGCCTCGTGTGACAAAGCGAATTTCGAAGGATTCCGCTCGGCGACTTCGAACACTCGCTCGGCCAGCGTGTGCGACTTCACAACGTGAAACTCGCCGTAAATCCCGTCGATTTCGGGATTGCCGGTTTCCACGACGTGGCAATTTTCCAGCCAGCCAACCATGTCGTCGTTCGAACGATTAGCCATGTCGGGCATCGTTCGCACGCCGCGGTCGTCGTATTGAAACTGCGGATGATTCGAGTAGACCGTCGCGTTGTTGTAGTACTCGACTGCGCCGCGGAGCGCCTCGATCGAGTAACCGTAAGGCCGGTCGGCAGCCTCGCCCCATTGGTCAGGCAAAAAGCCTAGTACCCGCGCGGGATTGCGTGACTGCAGGCCGACAACCTTGACGCCGCGAATGACGCCTTGCGCACGATCAACGCGAGCTTCGCCCGACTGCAGCGACTCCACGCCGACCGCGTATTCAACGGCCAGGCGGAGTTTCGTTTTGTTCGCGATCGCAACCATGCATGAGGTTTACGACCCCGATTGTCGGTTTGCCAAGCGTCGGTTGCGGCTTTTCAATAAACCTTTGGCGTACTTCATCACCGTCGTGCGGTGGAAGCCCGTAAGCCGCGCTGTTTGCGAGGCATTACCGTGAGCGGCTTCGAGGGCCACTTTGCGAATCCGCTTGATGTCCCGCTCTTCGATCTTTTCTCCGCTAGGCATCGGTATCCCTCCGTTCCGAAACTTCGTAACGAACAAAACAACGACAGCGAGGGTGCGCGGGAGGCCCTTGCTTGTAAGCATTGAGCGTTGACAGCGGGCGGCCGTTCAGGGGCGAACAGATTTTGCAGACGCGAGCGTCGCCAGCTGTCACCCAGTGTGGGCGAAGTGTGACGTTCAATTGACGTTCGACTTCGCGACGCGCACCGTCCTCGCCGGCCGTCGTCGCTCTGGTGGTTTCGGTAATGCCGATCGACTCCGCACGCTGCGGGCTGAACACCCGCTGTCCGGTTTCGGTTCGCGACAAAGTGCCGCTCTGATTGGCGGCAGCCAGGTCGTCGAGCGTGGACTGCGTGAGTTCGCGGGCGAGCTGTTCGCTATATCGTTGCGACCACTGGGCGGCCCGATTCTGTAGCAGTGACGTTGAGAGCCGTGGGTCGTCGAACTCGCCAAATAGCCCTTTGCCGCTGTCGAGATAGATCAAGAGCAGCACCATCGAGATGGCGCTCGTCAGTTCATTGTTGAGCTTTTGCGGCGCAACCCGACCGGTGCGCTGGTAGCGTTCGCGGTGTTCACGAAAGACGTCCGCGATGCTCTGCGTGAGCTTTCGTTCGTGTTTTTCACGATCCTTCAGGTCAGGCACTTACTCCGCTCCTGGATAGTTACCCCACGCGGCGGCGAACGTCAGACGATCCGCAGCGATGCTGTCTCGCACGACCGACTCCGACGCCGCCTGGATCGATTCCGGTTCGTCGAGCTTGCCATCTGCAGCGTCGGCGATCATGCGATCAGCGCGATCAGCAGAGACACCCGCCAGGCCGAGCAGCTCCTTGGCAAACGAAGGCGTAATTTCTTTCGCGGCCAGCCCGGTGAGCGTCTCCTTGATCGACGCCATATTGCGCCGCCATTGCAGCCGTGACGTGCTGGAGAATTCGCCCGTTGCCTCGCCCTGGCCGTTGTCGATTGGCTTACCGTCGGGAGTGGCGGTTGGTTTGAAGTCCTTGAGCGGTTCGACCATGGCATCGATGATTGCTGGGTCGACCGTCGGGAACGCGGCTAGCATCATGGGTTTGACCGAGGCCAGCGGAATTGCGCCCGACGCCGCGTTGGTCAGGATCTCTTGCATCGACGTCACTTGAGCGCCGTTGAGGGCCTGCTTGGCCACGTCAACTGTTGCAGTGCCGCCCAGGTCGGTGGGCTCGACGTCGTCGCCGGCCAGTGATGTTGCGCCGCGTGCTGGTTCGTCGATCTCTTGTTCGTCCGGCTCGATGCCGACTTTCGCCTTCCAACCGTCGGTGGTCAGGACGCCTTTTTCGTGACGCAGCGCCAACACCTGCTCAGCTTCGAAGGTGTTGCGTTTGTCGATCGCCGGCGGCGTGGCTTCCACGGCAACGCACGCTTCGATATCGGCCAGCGACATACCGAAACGAGCGAACAGGCCACAGCGGTAAGCGTGCTCGATGGCAATCCAGCAGCTGGCGACGTAGGCCTTGCCGATCTCCCCCTGCGAGCCTTCGACGTAGTTGTACCAACGGCCGCCGGCTTCAAAGCTGGAAGCCATGTTGTTGTTGCTGTCGTCGCCGGAGACCATGCCTTCCGACATACACCAGCGAGTGGCGACTTGCCGCAGGATCCCCTGCACTACCTCCAGAAAGGCCTGGCCGCGTTCCGAGCCGGTCGGACCGGATAGGTATTCCTGGCCCTTCGGCACATTTAACGCGGTACCCGGCAACTTGTCTTCGATATACTGCGACTTCTGGCCACCGCCGGCAGTGCGGGTCACGATCTCCCGATCGGCCTTATCGCGACGCATCGCTGCGACGTCGCCGCTGGTCGCCTGTGCGTACTGGATGATGTAGGCGATCGCCGCCTGCTTGGCCGCGCCTTCACCGGTATTCTCCAGCACCTTCGCTTGCTGCTTGAGCCACTTCCAGGCGGGGTAAAAATCCGACATCCCGCGTTTAATGTTGCGGTCGACGTTCTGCTTCTGGTGCACGACCATCTGCCGCGGGTAGTAGGTATAACTGCGGTCGCTTGGCCACTGCACCGCATAGCCAAAGACGCGCTGCACGTCGTGCTCAGCGGTCTGCACGCCGAACGACCAATTCGTCTCGCAATCGATGCCGGCGCCGTACGTGCGGTTTAAGTCGCCATCGTTGAAGTAACCGCCGGGCGGTTCGTTGACCTGCTCGGGCTCGATCTGTCGCAGCCACACGTCACCGTTCGGTCGGCCGTGGTGGGCAAGGTAGAATTCGCCGTCGCGGCGAGCCCGCACCAGCAGTTCCCGATCAAGCCCGCATTGGAAC
>JAEZGD010000486.1 GCA_023417165.1 Planctomycetota bacterium | reverse complement strand
TCCATCGTTTTGTCCCAAGCCACTCCCTGGCATCTGTTGGGACTACAAGATGGAATGCGATAACTACTGTGCCAAACCCCTGCCCTGCATCAAGTATCCCTGCTTGAAGTGGGAGTGCGACAATTACGACTGCAAACCAGAGCCGTTTTGCTATCCCAAGCCGCTCTGCCCCGCGCCGATTCGCTGTGCCAAGTAACGGGTGCCCGAGGGCGTGCAAGTAAGGTAAATTAAGGCTTGCCCTTTGGCTTTACCTTGCACGCCTCTTACCTCACCAGTTGCTATGCGGATCGGATATTGCACCAACGTTCATGCGGGCGCCGACTGGCGACAAACACGCGCCCATCTCGAGCAACACGCGGTGGAAGTGCGAAAACTTTTCGCACCCACCGGGACGATGGGCATCGGTTTGTGGCTCTCGGCCAACTCGGCGCACACCTTGGTAGGCGATCGCGGTGTGCCTGAGTTCGCCGCCTGGCTGGGCGAGAATGGGCTGCTCCCCTTCACGCTCAACGGTTTTCCTTATGGCGACTTTCATCAGCCGGTCGTCAAGCACGCCGTCTATGAGCCAACGTGGTGGCAAGACGAACGCCGCGAGTACACGCAGCAGCTTGTCGAGATCCTCGATCAACTGTTGCCTCCTGGCGAAGAAGGCAGTATCTCGACGCTCCCGATTGCTTGGGGGCGTCCCATGCCAGATCGCGAAAAACTGGCCGAGGCCGGTCGGCAGTTACAACGACTCGCCGATTATCTGGCCGATCTCGAACAACGCCGCGGGCGGTTGATTTATGTCTGTCTCGAACCCGAGCCAGGCTGCGTTTTCGATACCACCGACGGTGCGATCGCGTTCTTCGAGCAGTATGTCTTTAGCGGCCCGAATGCCGATCGCGCGCGTCGCTATATTCGGATCTGTCACGATGTCTGCCACGCCGCCGTGATGTTTGAAGATCAAGCGGAAGTCTTTCGCAAGCTGGCTGCCGCAGGCATCCTGGTTGGCAAAGTGCAAGTCTCGGCCGCTGTGCGCGCGAACTTTGCACAGGCCAGCGATCCCGCGGCGATGCTCGCACAATTGCGGACCTTCAACGAGCCCCGCTACTTGCATCAAACCGTGGTGCGCTCGCCGGATGGTGCGACGACCTTTTACGAAGACTTGCCGCCGGCGCTCGAGGCCGCTGCGCCGCAAGGCGAGTGGCGTGTCCACTTTCACGTGCCGATTTACTTGCCTGCGTTCGGCCATCTGCAAACCTCGCAAGCCGAGATCCTCGCTTCGCTTCAGGCGGCGCAAGCTCACTCGCAAGTCACCCACTTCGAGGTTGAGACGTATGCCTGGGGCGTGCTACCCGCCGAGCTGAAGCAACCGACGCTCGCCACCGGCATCGCGCAAGAGATGCGTTGGTTCGCCGACCAAACCGCTGCCGCACCACGGTAGGTTTTTCAACATGCGAGCGCTTTGCGCCTCTGCGCGCAAAGCGTTGCCAAGTCGTTAGTTAAATAGCGTTTTCTGAGTCGCTTTTACCATCGTACTTGTTGAAAAACCCCCTGGCTCCCACTTCGCATTGTCGCCTTTCGCTCCGCGAAAGTAGCGTGCCTTCCGACGACCAACCTCAAAGAATATGCCAGGCAAAACGCTCTCTCACCGGCGACGCAATGCTATATCGCGCCAATGGTTGCGTCAATCTTCTCGCTGAAACTAATCCCGACTTTATGCCTAGTTGTTCACCGCCTCGTGGGTGGTAAGCAAGCCGTCTTTGAAGCGACCGCAATCCCATCTTCGACGAATTGCCAAGGAGCGCAGAATCGTACGCATGTCTATCGAACTCGTCAAGACAAATTAATAAATAAATGTAAGGTTGTGACGAGGTGTTGTCGGATGTCTTCACTAGCCCGACGCGCGAGCGAGGGAGGAGGTATGCCAGCACCCTATAGTCGCCGGGCGTTCATCTTCAACCCGTCACGCAAAGACACACGCTTCCTGCCGCGCTAGTACTCACGGCGCTGGTGCAATGCCAACGTATCTCTTTCCTCGCTCGCGCGTCGGGCTAGTAAATGCGTCGGCATGGGTCCTTCGGTATTCTTCGCCCCCATCTCTGAATCCCCAACGCACTTTGCAAATCGACGTCGCTACGGACGGCGGCCGATTTTTCAAAAAAGTTCGCCAGCGCTGTCGATTGGGGCTAATCTGCTTCGACTACTGGATAACTGCCTGGCGACCATGCGCCGGGCTCCCAATTCGCGTGTATGAGGAGATCGCCATGAAGTATGTCTGTTTGGGATTCATCGATCAGACGAAGTTTGCCGAGCTGCCGCCTGACGAAGCGAAGCGAATGATGGAAGAGTGCATGGCGTACGACGATGAACTGCGCCGCGGCGGGCATTTCCTCGGCGGCGAGGCGCTCGACTCGGCGCGCCATGCGGTGACGCTGCGCACCAAGGATGGCAAGGTGGAAGTGACCGATGGTCCGTTCGTCGAGACCAAGGAAGCGCTCGGCGGTATCTTGCTGCTGGAAGCCCGCGACATGAACCACGCCATCGCCCTGATGTCGAAACATCCCGGCGTCAAAATGGGCCCCTTCGAGATTCGCCCCGCGCACGAATACGTCAACCAACTCATCGCCGAGCGGAATGCCGCGATCGCGAAAGAGCGCTGACTCTTGGGCGATGTGCTGCTGCGTACATTTCGTTGCTCCACTTCTGAGCGAAGCTTCATGTCTCACGTCCATAATCCCGACGCGATCCTCAGCACCCAGCGCGTGCTACCGGCCACGCCAAGGCAAGTCTTCGCAGCGTTTGAAAACCCTGCGCTCTTGGCTGAGTGGTGGGGGCCGAGCGGATTCACCAATACGTTCGAGCGGTTCGAGTTCACGCCTGGCGGGCGATGGGACTTTGTCATGCACGGCCCGCAGGGCGCGAGCTATCCCAACGAAAGTATCTTTCAGGCGATCGAGCCCGATTCCAGAATCGTGATCGAGCACGTCGTCAAGCCTTGGTATCGGCTGACCATCACACTGACCC
>JAEZGD010000460.1 GCA_023417165.1 Planctomycetota bacterium | reverse complement strand
CCTGTACGAGCAACCACTCTACTAACAGACATCATGCAAACAGAGCCTCGAAAATCAATTGAGGTTCGCAGTCTGACGGTGATGTAAACTTCGCCCGGCAAGATGTGGAATTTGCGAAGGTGGCGCGTGCTTTCCGCAAAGGTTCGCTTTCCACCTTGTGACAATGCCGAGGCGTCGTTACAAACCGACCCGCGCGCGATCGGAGCCGCGCGCATTTCGGTACCGAGCGCGAGGCAATTGGCATGATGCCACAGCAATGGCGGCGGCGAGAATGGTTAATGCTGGCACTCGCCCAAACGGCGGGGCTGGTGGGCTGCGGAACGCTTCTGCATCCAGAGCGGCGCGGTCAGCCGCCCGGCGGTCGGCTCGACTGGGGGATCGTGGTGCTCAACGCCCTGGGCCTCTTGTTCTTTTTTATTCCTGGCATCATTGCGTTCGCGGTCGACTTTTCGACCGGAGCGATTTATCTGCCGCCCGAGCCGCCTGTCAGTATGCCGCTGGCCGCCCGCCCGGTCGCTGTCGGACCGCTGGAAAAGATCGAAACAGGCCGACCACAGCCTTCTCAGGAAGAAGTGGAGCAAATTGTTTCTGCTCATACGGGGCGGCCGGTGCGACTGGAAAAAGGAAACTTTGCCACCGAGCCAATGCAGGATATTGGCGATTTTTGGGCGACCCAAAAACGATGGCTCAAGCGGCCTTTCCCACTGCGCGAGGGTGGCGAGGATACCGCTCCGGCGTGAAAGCGTGCGGCCCTTGCCGATTCTGCCAGCGGACCGTCCCAGCGAACGGCAACTTTTTCGTCAAACGGCCATTCACTTGCGTCAGAAATCGTGTATTCTTATGTCGTCGTGCCCAACCAAAGGGCATCGCAACGGGATGACGGGCGGACCGCCGCACTTCTACCCTTGCACGATGGCTTAACCGCCTTATAATCCGTGATTCATGCTGACCGAATCCAGGTCGTAGGAAGGTTGCCTTCCTGGTCCTGGCGTCATGCGGGTGTAGCTCAGTTGGTAGAGCACCACGTTGCCAACGTGGTTGTCGTGGGTTCGAATCCCATCACCCGCTCTTTTTGGTCAGCCGCGGTTTATGAAGGCGGTTTTCTTTTGCGCTGACAGGCGACCCTGCGGCATCATGGCGAAGACGCCCTTCGACGGCCTTTCAGGAAGCTGCCGTACCCTTTAGCCCCTGTGCAGGATCATGTCCACCGATACCACTACTACCGACGTTGCCGAGGCCGGCGAAGAACTGCAAAAGCTCACCCTCGACGTCAAAGTCGACAAGAAGGGGGCCTGCGAGCGTCACGTGACGGTCACCGTCTCGCGCGAAGACATCGACCGCTACTTCCGCTTGGCGTTCGATCGCTTGGCCCCCAAGGCCGAAGTGCCTGGCTTCCGCGCCGGCCGCGCCCCGCGCAAGCTGGTCGAGTCGCGCTTCAAAGAACAAGTCAAAGAGCAGGTCAAGGGCTCGCTGTTGATGGACAGCATGACCCAGGTCAACGAAGAACAGCAGTTCTCGGCGATCAGCGAACCTGATTTCGATTTCAACGCGATCGAAATTCCCGACGAAGGCGCGCTGACCTTCGAATTCGATCTGGAAGTTCGCCCAGAATTCGCATTGCCCGTCTGGAAGGGGCTGTCGCTGGATCGCCCGGTCCGCGAATACACCGACGAAGAAGTCACGAAGCACCTGAAGAACGTGCTCTCGCGGTTCAGCCACCTGGAACCGTTCGACGGCGCCGCCGAGGCGGAAGACTACGTCGTTTGCAACGTCACCTTCAAGAAGGATGGCGAAACCCTCTCGACCGCCAGCGAACAGGCGATCCGCGTCAAGCCGACGCTCAGCCTGGCCGACGCGCGGCTCGAAGGCTTCGACAAGCTGATGACCGGCGCGAAGGCCGACGACAAGAAGACCGCCAAGATCAAGGTCAGCGACGGCTCGGACAACGAAGCCCTGCGTGGCCAGGAAGTCGATGTCGAGTTCGAAGTGCTGGAAGTCAAGCGGCTGGAACTGCCGGAACTCAACCACGCCTTCCTCGATCGCATTGGCGGCTTCAGCGACGAAAATGACCTGCGCACCTTTGTGCGTGGCGAACTCGAACGCCAACTGAAGTATCACCAGCAAAAGAAGGTTCGCGAGCAGATCACCGGCGTGCTGACCGAGTCGGCCACCTGGGAACTGCCGCCAGACCTGGTGAAGCGTCAATTCCAACGCGAACTGCAACGCGCCGTCATGGAACTGCGTGCCAGCGGTTTCTCGGACGAAGTGATCAACGCTCACGCCAACGAATTGAAGCAGAACAGCCAACGTTCGACCGAGCGGGCGCTGAAGGAACACTTCATCCTCGAACGTATCGCCGAGGAAGAAAAGATCGAAGCCGAGCCAGACGATTACGACAAGGAAATCGAGCTGATCGCCGATCAAAGCAACGAATCGCCGCGTCGCGTTCGTGCTCGCCTCGAGAAGCGTGGTGCGATGGATTCGCTTCGCAACCAGATCATCGAACGCAAGGTGATTGAGCTGATTACCTCGCAAGCGGTCGTGAAGGAAACCCCCTTCGAGCCGCAAGCCAATCAGGTCGAAGCGGTCGACTTCTCGGTCGCCCACGGCGATGCCGGCAGTGCCGCCGAGATCCCCGAAGCCAACACCCGTGGCGGCGACGAATTGCCGAAGCTGCCCGAATAAGCAGGACGAAGCCGCGCTTCGTCTGATAGCAAGCGAAGATTACCCTGAAGGCTGACGTCACCGTCAGCCTTCAGGCGTTTCTTGGCGCGCATCGACATTGCTGGACAGAAATACAACCAGGACCGTTGCGCATTTGCTGGAGCCGCAGCAACATGTCTACCACGGCGCAATCCTTCCACTCGGAGCGTTAGGAATGATCTGCTAGCGCTCCATCCCGAAAACGGCGAAACGCTGCTCCCCTTGTCCCGTTCCCCGTCAAAAAGTATGGTATGTTATCCTGAATTGCCTGAGCGAACCTGCCAGCCAACCGCGGCGTCTTTTTAGCTATGCATTCTGCTTTCTTCATCTCGCCTGTAGCTCGGATCTGGGTAGCCGTAGGCGGCATCGTAGACAGCATTCGTGTAGCGATCGTAGCGCCGCCGCGGGCGTAAGGGGTTCGATCGGAAATATCCGCACCAGACAACCCTGAAGCCCCTGCGGGTTTCAGGGTTTTTTTGTTGCTTTCCTCGGCGGAAACCACACATGAGACACGTCCAGATTTACGACACGACCTTGCGAGACGGCTCGCAGGGAGAGGGAGTCAGCTTCTCCTTGCAGGACAAGCTGGCCATTACTCAACGTCTGGACGAGATGGGCATCGACTACATCGAAGGGGGCTACCCGCTCTCGAACGAGAAAGACGCCGAGTACTTTCGTCGCATCCGCGACATGGAACTCAAGCACGCCAAGGTGTGCGCCTTTGGCATGACGCGCCGCAAGGGCATCGCAGCCAAGGACGATGTGGGCATGCAAGCGTTAGTTGGCAGTGGCGCGCCGGTCTGTACGGTGGTCGGCAAGACGTCCGACTTCCACGTAACGCAAGTGCTGAACGTCACGCTCGAAGAAAACCTGGCGATGATCCGCGACAGCGTCGGCTTCCTGGTCGAGAGCGGCCGCGAAGTGATCTACGACGCCGAGCATTTCTTCGATGGCTATAAAGCGAATCCCGAATACGCCGCCAAGACGATTGCAGCCGCCGCCGAAGGAGGCGCTAGTCTCGTCTGCTTGTGCGACACTAACGGCGGCACGATGCCGGAAGAGATCTCGCGCTATGTCGCCGAGGCACGCAGCATCCTCGAGAAATACAAAGTGAACGTCGGCATTCACTGCCACAACGATTGCGACTTGGCGGTTGCCAATTCGCTGGCTGCCGTCGATGCCGGCGCGGTGCAGGTGCAAGGCACCATCAATGGCATCGGCGAGCGTTGTGGCAATGTCGACCTCATTTCGGTCATGGCCAACCTCGCTTTCAAGAAGCAAGGCTACCAGGTGATCGGCGGCACGAATCTCGACCATTTGACCGAGCTTTCGCGTTTTGTCTATGAAACCGCGAATATCAATCTGCGGTCGGGGCAGCCGTTTGTCGGGCAAAGCGCATTCGCCCACAAAGGCGGCATGCACGTGCACGCCATCGCTAAGGCGACGTCGAGCTACGAACACATGGATCCCGCACTGGTCGGCAACGAACGGCGGATTTTGGTCAGCGAGCTCTCAGGCCGTTCGAACATTGCCGCGATGACCAGCAAGCATAACTTGCAGCAAGACCGCGGCTTGCAGGAAACGATCCTCGACCAGGTGGTGAAGCTCGAACATCGCGGCTACCAGTTCGAAGCGGCCGAAGCGTCGTTCGATCTGCTCGTCCGCAAGTGCGCAGGCACCTATCAGCCGCACTTCGAGATGATCAAGTATCACGTCGAATCGTCGCTCGAAAGCAACGGTCAGCCGGTCACCGAAGCCACGGTAAAGCTCACCGTTAACGGCGAAGTGCGACACGAAGTCGCTGAAGGAGACGGCCCCGTCAACGCGCTCGACGGCGCACTGCGAAAAGCACTGAACCGATTTTATCCCGCCTTGCGCGAGATGCGATTGGTGGATTACAAGGTGCGCGTGGTGAATAGCGACGCCGGTACCGCCGCCAGAATTCGCGTCATCATCGAGAGCGCCGACCACGAAGACAACTGGGGCACGGTCGGCGTCAGCGAAAACATCATCGAAGCCAGTTGGATCGCGCTGGTCGACGCCTTGGAATACAAGCTGGCCAAAGATTATCACGATGCCCCCGCCGCAGCTGTAGCCGCTAGCGCCACTTAATATCCCCTAAGACACTGCCCAGATCCTGAGGACGCCGGATCGCCCATGTTTTCTTCTGACGACATCCCCAATCGCTTCGATCATGCCCTGGCCCAGCCGCGGATTTACGCCGGCTGGGAAGAACGTCGCTACTTTCACAGCGAACCCGATCCCAAGCGCCAGCCATTTACGATTGTCATCCCACCGCCGAACGTGACCGGCGCTTTGCACCTGGGACACGCCCTGAACAACACGCTGCAAGACGTGTTGATTCGCACGAAGCGCATGCAGGGCTTCAATGCGATGTGGATTCCCGGCACCGATCACGCCGGCATCGCCACCCAAGCGGTTGTCGAGCGCCGCTTGCGCACGGAAGAGAAAAAGACGCGTCATGACCTGGGCCGCGAAAAGCTGGTCGAGCGCATCTGGCAATGGAAAGACCAATACGAAGCCCGCATCCTCAACCAACTCAAGCGGATGGGCGCGAGTTGCGATTGGGAGCGGACGCGTTTCACGCTCGACCCGATTTGCGCTCGCGCGGTGCGGCGTACGTTCTTCGATTTGTTTCGCCAGCAATTGATCTATCGCGGCAAGCGGCTGGTCAACTGGGACACGTTCTTGCAGACTGCCGTCAGCGATGACGAAGTCTTTCATGAGACGGTCAAAGGACACTTCTGGCACTTTCGCTACACGGTGATCTCGCCACAGCCTGGCGAGCCGCAGTATGTGACCGTCGCCACCACGCGCCCGGAAACGATGCTCGGCGATACCGCAGTGGCGGTCCATCCCGATCCTGCCGGCGCGCTCGATGCACTGGCGGCCGAGCTCCAGGAAAAGCTCGCCAAGGCGTCGCCCAAAGAGCAGCCGGACATTCAGCGCGAGCTCGACAACATCGCCGAGCGCCGTCAGACCATGTTGCCCTTGCTGCAACAACTGGCTGACATGGCCCGCGCAGGCCGCATGATCATGCTGCCGCTGATGGAACGCGAAATCCCGTTGGTTGCCGACGAATGGGCGAAGCCCGAACTCGGCAGCGGCTGCGTGAAGATCACGCCGGCGCACGACGCCAACGACTACAGCGTCGGCATCCGGCAGAACCTGCCGATGATCAATATCCTCAACTCCGACGGCACGCTGAACAACAACGCGGGACCGTATCGCGCGATGACGATCAAAGACGCTCGCGCGCGCGTCGTCGCCGATATGGACGCGCTGGGCCTGTTGGCCGAGGTCGAAAACCGCGATATCGATCTGGCGCACTCCGATCGCAGCAAGACGCCGATCGAACCGTTCCTGGCGGACCAATGGTTCGTCAAAATGGATCAGCTCGCGCAGTCGGCGATGGACGCCGTCTCCGATGGTCGCGTGCAGATCTTTCCGCATCGCTATGCGAAGGGCTATCTCGATTGGCTGTCGGAAAAACGCGATTGGCCGGTCAGCCGCCAGTTGTGGTGGGGCCATCGGATTCCGATCTGGTCGAAGCTGTGCAAAACCCAGGAGGAGCACGACAAGCTATTGGCCGCGATCTCGGCCGACGCCGATATTCAGTCAGGCAAAATCACCTACCAGGTCGAGCCGGACATCGAGCGCGTGGTCGCCGAGGCGCACGACAATACTGTGCATGGAGCGACGAAGGTCGATCTGCCGTACGCCACGATTCACATCTGCATCGACGACGACGAAGAACGCCTGGCGCCGAAGTTTGAGGCGCTCGGCTTCACGCGAGAGACCGATGTTCTCGATACCTGGTTCAGCAGCGCGCTGTGGCCGCATAGCACGTTGGGCTGGCCGGAGCAAACGGCGGAACTGGCGTACTACTATCCCACCAGCACGCTGATTACCAGCCGCGACATCATCACGTTGTGGGTGGCGCGCATGGTGCTGACGGGCCTGAATAACATGGGCGACGTCCCGTTCCGCGAGGTCTTCATCCATCCGAAGATTCTCGACGGCGAAGGCGAGACGATGTCGAAGTCGAAAGGCAACGGCGTCGATCCGCTCGATGTCATCGACAAGTTTGGCGCGGACGCGCTGCGGTATGGCCTGGCCCTGCTGTGCACCGAAACGCAGGACGTGCGGATGCCGGTGCAGTTCGAATGCCCGCATTGCCAATCACTGGTGGCGCAGACGACGGCCAATCGGGTGCTGCCGCGCGTCGAGTGCCCGAAGTGCCATCAGACGTTCTCGACCCAGTGGGCCGAGAAGCCCGAAGACACCGCGCTGCCGCGGGCAGCGATTGTCAGCGAGAAATTCGAGATCGCGCGCAACTTCGCCAACAAACTGTGGAACGCGGCCCGCTTCACGCTGTTGAACCTCAGCGGTTTTACGCCCGGGCCCGTTACCGACGCCGAATTGTTTACCGAGGATCGCTGGATCCTCAGCCGCTTGGCGACAGTGACCGATGAAGTCACGCAAGGCGTGGAAACGTATCACTACGCCGACGCCGCGGCTGCGATCTACAAGTTCGCTTGGGACGAGTTCTGCAGCTTCTATCTCGAGATCGTCAAGACGCGACTCAACGACGAGAAGCAACGCCCGGCGGTGCAGCGCATGTTGGCGCACGTGCTTGATACGCTGCTGCGTCTGCTGCATCCGATGATGCCGTTCATCACCGAAGAGGTCTGGCAACTGCTGGCCAAGGTCGCACCCGAGCGCGGCCTTCCGCATGCCACCGCAGCTGCCGAGAGCGTGATGATCGCGCCGTGGCCGCAGGCCGATCTGTCGCAGCAAAACGCGCGTGTCGAATCTCAGTTCCGCAAGTACCAAGACACGCTCAAGGCGCTCAACGAGATCCGCAGTCGCCAAGACATCGCGCCCAAAAAGCCGATCGAGTTCGTCGTCCGCTGCTCGGCGGAAGACGCCGCGTTGCTGTCGCCGATGGCCCCCTACTTCCAGCAGATGACCAACGGCAAGGCGATTGCCTTTGGCCCCGATGTAACGCCGCCGGCGATCAATGCAGCCGCCAATTTGCCCGGCATCGACGTCTTTGTGGATATGCGTGGGCTGATTGATGTGGCGAAAGAGATCGAGCGCAACACCAAGGAAGAGCAGAAGCTGCAAGGGCTGATTCTGGCCAAAGAGAAGAAGCTCTCGAACGCCTCGTTTGTGGATCGCGCTCCGGCCGACGTCGTGGAGAAAGAACGCGAAAGCCTCAGCCAGTTGCAGGTGCAGCTAAACGCCGTGCGAGCGTCGCTGACCGATCTCAAGGCGATGAAGGCCTAACTTCGTCCACAC
>JAEZGD010000377.1 GCA_023417165.1 Planctomycetota bacterium | reverse complement strand
ACTCGAAGTTTCTCACCTCCAGCATTCAAGCATACTTCGAAGGCACTTTCAGCAACGCGCGCAATGCCTCGATGATTGAATTCATGGGAACCGAAGCGACGATGTATATCGATCGCGGCGCGCATCTGGTGATCCCCGAACGTCGCAGCAAGGTCAAGGCCAGCGAGATGATCCTGGGCGAAGGCCCGCGT
This sequence comes from Planctomycetota bacterium, assembly GCA_023417165.1. GTDB lineage: Bacteria > Planctomycetota > Planctomycetia > Pirellulales > Pirellulaceae > JAEZGD01. The sequence continues at coordinate 4,011 of JAEZGD010000377.1, read as the reverse complement.
GGGGCCGACTTTTATGCTCAGCCGGATGGCGAAACGTTGCACCTCACGAACTGGGTCGAATGTGTTCGCACCCGCCAAAAGCCGACCGCTCCGGCCGAGGCCGGCGTTAGCGCCGCCGCCGCTGCGCATCTGGCCAACCGCTCGCTGCGCGAGAACCAAATTGCGAAGTGGACCGAGGCCAAGTCCTAGCTGCTTGGCGAATATGCCTGGTGTTTTCAATCGTCATGCGGTGCGTAAGTAGCGTGTTGAACGTTACTTGTGCGTTATGTGCCGCCGTTTTGAATCTCGACAATATGCCTAGATGATTCCGCGCTGTGCAGCCTCTCATGGGTGGTGAGGTAGTCGCGCTTCGCGCACGAAGCATATGGTCACGCGAAGCCACGGCAAATTCGACCATCTCGCCGCGCGCCTTCGTAAGAATCATTCCCGCCTAAGCGCCGCGATGCTCTCTCTCACGTGTATACGCAGCGGCGATATACCCACTTTCGCCCGGCTAGCGCGACCAATCACGACCAGCATTTACCATACCACATGCGACACATTTTGTCAAGTACTTTTTACTAGTTACGCAGTCGTTTATCATGCCCGCTGGATCGGCGTGCGTGAATGCGATACATTAAAGTCATTCGCTTTGACACGTCTCGCTGACTCGCAAGCGCAGGAGCAATTGCCACATGGTCCGCACCGCCAGCACCATGCTAGCCTTGGGCACCGAAGCCCCCGATTTCGAACTCATCAACATCGACGGCCGCCCCGTCAAGCGCGACGACTTTCGCGGCGCGAAAGCTCTGCTGGTGATGTTCATCTGCAATCACTGCCCGTATGTGAAGCACATCGCGCCGGAACTGGCGCGGCTCGCCAACGACTATCAGCCGCGCGGCGTCGCGGTGGTGGCGATCAGTTCTAATGACGCCAGCAAGTATCCCGACGATTCGCCGGAACGGATGATTCACGAGGCCGAAGAGCGCGGCTACACGTTCCCGTACCTGTACGACGAGGAGCAGGCCGCCGCCCAGGCGTATCGCGCCGCGTGCACGCCGGACCTGTTTTTGTTCGACAAGGATTTTCGTCTGGCGTATCGCGGACAGCTCGACAGCAGTCGCCCTGGCAACGGCATTCCCGTTACTGGAGAAGATTTGCGTCGCGCGCTCGACTTGGTATTGGCCGGCCAGGACGTCCCCGAGCCGCATCGCCCCAGCATTGGCTGCAACATCAAGTGGCGTGAAGGGAACGAGCCCGAGTACTGGGATCCGCAAGGCGTAGGGAAATAAGCCCTGCCGGGTGCGACTGGCGTCTCGCCCGTGCCGATGTTTCCGCCGCGGTCAGAACCTACACTCGTCGCGTTCAACATCGCGCCTTTTTATTACGGATTGAACCCGCGAGAATCCGCCGCCTCGACTTCCCGCTCTTCATGCTAGGCTGCCTTCTATGACCGCCATCCAACGCATCGGCGCCGGGGCGCGCTGGTCCGATATTGTGATTCACGCTGGCGTCGCTCGATGGGTAGAAGTGGCGGAAGACCCATCGGTCGACACTCGCGCCCAGATCGCTCAAGTGCTCGAACAGATTAATTTGACGCTGCAGCGCGTCGGCAGCCGCGCCGAACTATTGCTGGAAGTGCAGATCTTTCTCGCCGATCTGAACGACGCCCCCGCGCTAAACGCCCTCTGGGACGCGTGGGTCACGCCAGGGCATGCCCCCATTCGCGCCTGCGTGCAAGCCGGCCTCTCTGGCAACTACCGCATCGAAATGATCGTCGTCGCCGCGGTGGAATGAACATGCGCGACGCTCATGAATCTTGTGCGACTTTTCAAGTGTCGGCACGTAAGATGGCGTGCATGGATGAGAACCCATACAAGTCGCCGCGGCCCTATCGCAGGAAGCGAGGGCGATCCCCGCAAGAACTGTTGATCGCCGCCTGCGCCATTGTGGGTTTTGTAGTGCTTTGGACGTTTCTGATCGCCACGGCATGGCTCAATCATTTCACACCATAACCCTAGGCGTCGTTTTCTACCTGTCGCAAGCCTTCCAGTTCACGCTCCTTCGCAGCCAACAATCGCTCGCAGCCGCTGAGCAAAAAGCCGTACCAGCCGACCACGGCGAGCAGCGCTCCGCCCCAGCTTAGATGCACATGGCTGGTGGCCAGACCATAGCCGAGCACGCCCAGTCCCGCGAGAGCTAAAACCACCGTCGCGGCCGGCGGCGTAGTCTGGCGGTGCAGTTCCAACAGTGGAGCAGCGATTCGTTCGCAAAGCGTGCGTGTCATGAGATCCCATCAAGGAAGAGATGGCGTGTTAGGACTTGCGAGGGCGCTGCTCTTTGGACTTCGCTTGTGTTAGCAGCGTCTGCATTTCACTCGGCAAGCGCGATTCAAAGCGCAGCGCATTGCCAAGCACCGGATGCGTGAAGCCCAGCAGTTGCGCATGCAAAGCAAGTCGTTTGTGCGGCCACGCGACAGGATTCGTGGCGCCTCGCCCGTAGCGCGGATCGCCCAGCACCGGATGCCCCGCCTCGGCGAAATGGACGCGAATCTGATTGCGCCGCCCGGTCTCGAGTTCGACATCCACCAGCGCCGCGTCGGCAAATTGCTGCCGCAGTCGATAGTGCGTGATCGCCAGTTCGCCTTCGTCGGCGTTCTTGGTCGAGTAGCGATTAAGATCCTTATCGGTCGCCAGGTGCGAACGAAAGGTCCCTTCGCGCTCGCGCAGCACGCCGGCCACAATCGCCGCATAACGCCGCTCTGGCTTACGCGCCGCGAATTGATCACGCATCGCTTCGGCCACATCCAGTCGTTTCCCAAACACCAACAAGCCCGACACACCGCGGTCGAGTCGATGCACGCAGAACGCTTGCGCCGTGCGATCGGTCAGTTGCAAGCGCCGGTCGAGCAGCGAGATGAGCGTGACTTTCTCGCGATGCGGCGTCGGCACGGTCAGCAGCGCGGCCGGTTTGTTGACCACCACCAGAAACGCATCTTCAAACACGATCTCGAGCGACTGCGGCGAGAGATGCTCTTTCTGCACCTTGGCTGGCGGCGGCGCAGGCGGTTCGTAATCGACTTCGATCCGATCGCCCAGGTTCAGGCTGGTCGCCGGTTTGCGGACGAAGCGGCCGTTAACGCGCACCCCGCCCTCCTGAATCGCGCGCGTCGCCTCGTGCTTGCTGACTTTCAGAAGCTGCTGCACTAGCGGCTCTAGCCGGCGCGCCGGCAGGGGAAATCGCTCATCGACCGTCAGTTGCTTGTGGATCACTCGCTGGCCCAATGGTTAATCAGAACTCGCAACGCAACTATAGACTGTAGAACGGTTTTCTCACTTGTAAATGGCAGCGCCAACCAAACTTTACACGCCGACGATGGCACGCCCCCAAAAATCGCAGGTAATTTACGGCACGACAGTTGCAAACTTGTATCCATTCGAAGCATTTGAACCTGAGCGGGGGACGTGAGTCCTCTGGATGCGTGCCTGCAACGAGATTAGCACGCTAGAGAAACACGGCACGCATTCATCCCGCTTACGTCAGGCCATTTAGACGCCGATCGGGCCAACCCCCGCTTGGCAATCGACCTGCTCACTACCAAACGACTTCGCAATGGGCGGCTTTCGGGCCGCCTGTTGTCGTTCTTGGCTGGGAATCGCATCGTCGGATCGACTAAGATGACCAGATCGCTCTTCCTACTTTAGCGAAAGGCATCTCCATGACGATTCGCTGTGGGCTCTGCTGCCTGGTGGCCGTGCTGTGGCATTTCACGCTTCCCACGCTGGGCCACAGCGACGAAAAGCCCGCGCTAGAACGGATTCGCGTTAGCGACGACGGCAAGCACTATGTCGGCGCGACGACCGGCAAGTCGTTTCATGTCTGGGGCGTCAACTACGATCACGACGGCGCAGGGCGTCTGCTGGAAGACTATTGGCACAAGGAATGGCCGACGGTCGAGGAAGATTTCCGCGAGATCAAAGCGCTTGGCGCGAATGTGGTGCGGATTCATCTGCAAGTCGCCAAGTTCATGGA
>JAEZGD010000313.1 GCA_023417165.1 Planctomycetota bacterium | reverse complement strand
CGATTCGGGCATACCTCCTCCCTCGCTGGCGCGTCGGGCTAGTAGACGCGCGCGCGGGCGGGGGGACGCTATACTAGGGACATGCACCGTGCCGCGCCGTCTGACGCCAATTCGATTGCCACTCCGGGGCCACCGGAAGCCGGGGCGGCGTTGTCGCCAGAGGGCCAGCAGTTTGTCGCCAGCCATCATCGGCGCAATTTCCTGGCGCTGACCATCTATCAAGTGGTGATGCGCAGCGGTTGGATCTTCAAGACCGAGAGCATCATCATGCCGGCGGTCCTCGATCTGATCAGCGGCGGCGCGCCGTGGGCGCGGCAAATGCTTCCGCTGCTCAATCGGTTGGGACAAAGCGTGCCGCCGATGCTGATGGCGCGGCGCGTGAAAGTTTCGCCGCTGAAGTCGCGCACGCTGCTGTCGACCACGCTGACGATGGCCGCCTGCTTCGGCCTATTGGGACTGCTCTGGTTGGTGATGGGAACGCAGCCGCCGTGGTGGATGACGCTGGTGTTCCTCGCCTTTTACGGCTTGTTTTTCGCCGCGATGGGCGTCAATCAACTCGTCCTCAGCACCACGCAAGGCAAGCTGATCGAAATCCGCCAGCGCGGGCGGATGCTGTCGATTTCTAATGCGCTAGGCGCTGTGACGGCGATCACGTGCGCGTTTTTGCTGCTGCCGCAATGGCTCGGCGAGAACACGATCGACGTCGCCAGCATCTTTGGCTTTGCCAGCGGCTGCTTCTTTTTGTCGGCCGTGGCGACGCTGTTTTTGGCTGAAGCGCCGGACGATTTTCAGCAAGCGCCGCAGTCGCCCTGGCAACATTTGGTCGACGCCTGGCAACCGATTCGCGACAATGCCAACTATCGCCGACTGGCGCTGGTGGCGGCGTCGTACGGTGTGTCGCTGATCTTGTTTCCGCACTACCAGGCGGTCGCCCGGCATGACTTGGGCATGTCGCTCGAACAGCTCTTGTGGTGGCTGATTTTGCAGAACGTCGGCATGGGCGTGTTCAGTTTTATCCTGGGACCGATCGCCGATCGCTATGGCAATCGCCTGCTGCTCAAGCTGCTGATGCTGGGACTGTGCGGCGCGCCGGCGCTGTCGCTGCTGCTGTCGTGGTACGGTCAGCACATGCCATGGCTGTATAACTTTGTGTTTGTGTTGGTGGGGCTGACGCCGATCACGATCAAAGCGCTGCACAACTATACCCTGGAGATTTGCCCACCCACCGAGCATCCGCGGTATCTTAGTTCGTTAAGCCTGTGCATGGCCGCGCCGCTGTTGTTGATGCTGCCGCTGGGCGGTTGGATCGAGCACGAAAGCCTCGACCTGTTGTTCATCGTCGGTATTGCACTGATGCTGATGGGCTGGGGATTGACGTTTGGCTTGCAAGAACCGCGCGAGAAGATCAACGCGCCGCCGTCGTTGTCCGAAGAGATCTAAGCACGAGAACCTATGAGCACATTGGCCCACTCGATTGAAATGCTCCAGCGCGGTGATAGCCTGTCACGCGCCGAGATGACTTCCGCCGTCGACCACATGATGCGCGGGCAAGCGCCGGCCGAGGACATCGCTTCGCTGTTGCTGGCGCTGCGCGCCAAAGGCGAAACGGCCGAAGAGATCACCGGCGCAGCGCTCGCCATGCGCCAGCACATGACGCCGATTCGCACTCGCCGCACCGGCGTGGTCGATACGTGTGGCACCGGCGGCATCGGCTCGACGTTGTTCAACGTCAGCACGACTGCCGCGATTGTCGCCGCGGCGTGTGGCGTGCCAGTCGCCAAGCATGGCAATCGCAGCGTGACCAGCAAGAGCGGCTCGGCCGATGTCTTGGCCGCTTTGGGCGTCAACTTGGAAGCGCCGGTCGAAGTAGTCGAGCGCTGCCTTGACGAACTGGGCATTTGCTTTTGCTTCGCCCCGGCGATGCATCCCGCGATGAAGCACGTTGGCCCCGTGCGCCGGCAACTCGGCGTGACAACGATCTTCAACCTGCTCGGGCCGCTCTGCAATCCGGCGTGCGCGCCGTACCAGGTGCTGGGCGTGGGGCGCAACGAACTGCGACCGACGCTCGCACGCGTGCTCGCTCAACTCGGTACGCAGCACGCGGTGGTGATCTCGGGTGCCGATGGCCTGGGCGAGATTACGCTGGCGGCCGAAACGTACGTGACCGAAGTCGTTGATGGCGAGCTGCGCGAGTTCACCTGGACGCCGGAGCAATTCGGACTGACGCGCGCCGGTACCGAGTCGATGACGGTGGACGGCCCCGCTGCGAGCGCGGATAAGATTCGCGGCATCTTGGCCGGCGATCGCGGACCATCGCGCGACATCGTGCTGCTGAATGCCGCCGCGGCGCTGTGGGCTGCGAACTTCAACCCTTCGCCCCAAGCGTGTGCCGAACGGGCCGCCGCCGCCATCGACAGCGGCGCCGCCCAGCAATTACTGAAGCAACTGGTCGCCAGCACACAGCTAAAGTAGTCCACTCGCTCCGCGAGTGGGAAATCTCTGCAGAACGTAAGCAGCGCGACGAATGCTGGCCACCAGCAAAGTCCGCTTCCCTTCTAGCGGACCAACCACACCCAGATTTGCCACTCGGCGGAGCGAGCGGCCTACGATGCTAGCAACGCCATCTTCGGATTGGCGAAGCGCGGCGAGTGGGCTACATTGTGTTTCTCGGACCCGAGCGCCCGCTTGGGATTGTGTTCGAACGCACAGGATTGCTCATGCCTGCGGAAGGGATGCCGCACGACGCTTCCATGTTTGCCAGGCCGTTGGCGTGGGTGTCGCGTCACGCGCTGGCCGCGCCGCGGCGCGCCATCTTGCTGGGCGTCTTCTTCGCAGGCGTCGCGCTGATCACCGCGGGACTGGGCCTTGGTTTTCGCACCAGTCGGCTCGACCTTTTGAATCCCGACAGCGAATGGAACCAGCGTTGGATCGCGTATCTGGACGCCTTCGGTCGCGAAGACGATGCGGTGATCGTCGTCGAAGGGGCCGATCCCGCGGCCGTCCAAGCCACGATCGATGACCTCGCTGGCGAACTGACCGATCACGATCAATACTTCTCGTCGGTCTTTGCCCGGGTGGAACTGGGCCGGCTACGGGCGAAAGGGTTGCATCTGTTGCCAGCCGATCAACTCGCGCGGCTGGAAGGCTTTGCCGCCAACGCCGAACCGATCTTGCGCGGCGAGTGGCAAAACCTGACGCTGAACGGTCAATTACAACGCATCGCGCAGGCGCTCGAATTTCTGCCGCCGGACGCGCCGCAGCGCCAGCCGCTGATCGAACAGCTTGAGCGGTTGACGAGCGGCATTCAAGGCGCGCTGGCCGACCCAGGCGAGTATCGCACGCCGTGGCCGATCGATCATGCCGAAGCGCAAGAGGCCGATAAGCTCGCCGATCGTTATCTGGTGGCTGACGAAGGCCGCCTAGGCATGGTGTTGGTGAAGCTGGTGCCCGAAAGCGGCACGCCGCGCGACGCAGATCATCATCAATCGCTGACCAAGCTGCGCGAGCTGCTTAAAACCGTTGAAGAGCGCCACGATAACGTGGCGCTGGGCGTGACCGGTATGCCGGTGCTCGAACACGACGAGATGCACACCAGCCAGCGCGACATGACATGGACCAGCTTGCTCAGTTCGATTGGCGTGGGAGCCTGTTTTTGGGCCGCGTTCGGTGGTTGGCGACACGCTGCGCTCGCCATGGCGGCGCTGGGACTCTCGATGTGCTGGGCGTTTGGCTACGTGACGCTCGCCGTCGGCCATTTGAACCTGCTGAGCGTCTCGTTCGCTTCGGTGCTGATCGGCCAAGGCATTGATTTTGGCATACATTACGTTGCAGGCTACTTGCGCGCTCGCCATGCGAACCTGAATTGCGTCGATGCATTGACGCACACGTCGAATACCATCGGGCCAGGCATTCTCACGGGTGGACTCACGACCTCGGTGGCGTTTTGCATGACGCTGCTGACCGATTTCACGGGCTTACGCGAACTCGGTATGATCGCCGGCGGCGGCATCTTGATTTGCACGGTCGGCGCGCTGCTGCTGTTGCCGCCATTGATTCGCTGGTCGGACGAGAGCCGCCAGGTGCAAAAGCCGCCGCAGATTGTGCCGATGCAGTTTCTCACCTGGCCCATGCATCGCCTGCCTTGGCTGACGGTGGTGCTACTGCTGGGTTTCACGACGTTTTGCGGCTTTGGGCTATTACGCCTGCGCTATGATCACAACTTGCTGAACTTGCAATCGCAAGGGCTGGAAAGCGTGATGCTGGAGCACACGTTGATCGAGCGCGCCGATCGCAGTGTGTGGTTTGCGCTGTCGATGTGCAGCTCGCGCGAAGAACTGCTGGCGCGGAAGAAGCAGTTCGAATCGCTTCCTTCGGTCTCGCACACCGAAGAGATTGCTTCGTTACTCTCGGACGACACGCCGCAGCGCGAACAAGCGCTGTCGAATGTGCGTCGCGTGGTGGCCTTGACGCCTGAGCGGCCGCCGCAGCTATTGGCGGCCGATCCGGTGCTGATCGCGCAATTGCTCGCGCAGATTCACACGCGTTTGCCGAACAGTCCCGAGTTGGGCGACTTGGCGCGCCAATTAGTGGCTTCGCCGCCAGGCGTGGTGGCGCATCGGTTGTCGAACTATCAGCAGCAAGCGGCAGTGGAACTGGTCGACCGCTTGCGCGAACTGCGCGAGCATGCCGATCCCTCGCCGCCGCGCGTCGAAGACTTGCCACGTACGCTAACCGATCGTTACATCGGCGCGCAAGGACAACTCTTACTGAAGGTGTATGCGGCCGGCGATGTGTGGGACATCGACAAGCTCGCCCTGTTTGTGCATGACACCGAAAGCGTCGATGCTCAAATCACCGGGCATCCGATTCAAACCTACTATGCTTCTAGCCAAATGCAGCGCAGCTACCTGCATGCCGGCATCTATGCCTTTTTGGCGATGCTGATTGCGGTGATTGTTGACTTGCGCCGGCTGCGGCCGTCGCTGTTTGCGGTCGTGCCGATGTTTATTGGACCAGTCAATTAT
>JAEZGD010000301.1 GCA_023417165.1 Planctomycetota bacterium | reverse complement strand
GTGTATCCGCACGTTGGAGGGCGGTGGGATGCTGTCCATCGAGCCGCGCATCCGAACGAAAGCAAACGCCGCGCACACCGCTGGCAATCGCCGTAAACGTCAGCAGCCGCAGTTGCTCGTAATCGATCACATGCGGCAAAACGGTGCGCGGCCGCAGCGCATCGAACTGAATCTGCGTGGTTGCGGGCGGCTCGGAAGGAAGCATCGCGATCAGCGGTGTACCAGGCCGCGCCAAGCGCGTGCGTTCGACGAACCACTGCGAATAGTTCGCCATTTCGAAGCTGCCACCGAGCGCCGGCGGTTCTAAGAACAGCATGCTGGCGCAGCGGCTATAAGCGCTGAGTGGCGAGTTCGCCTGCGCGATTAACGGCCGGCCGCGAGCGCTGTCGGCCGAGCGCAATTCGCGGGCGATGCTGCGCGCGGTATCCAGTTCCAGCGGGCCGAGCTTGTTACCAAGCATCCAGGCGAGCACCGGATCGTGTGCGCGGCTGATGGCGATTGTTTGCCCTTGGCGAGCTGGCGGCGCGATCAACCACATTTGGATCCGTTGAGCTTCGCTCAGCAGTTCCGGCGTCGCGGCCGTTTTCAGCAGCACCGTGTTAAAGCCGAGCGATTGCAGCCATTCAAGCGATTCGCCATTGTGCTCGATGATGCGCAATTGCGTGGGGCGTCCCTCGGTCAGCACCATCGAGCCATCGAGTTGCACGCCTTGGGTTTCGTCGATCGATTCTTCAAACGTCACGGCGCGAGCGTCGGCCGCTTCGTTCTTCTCATAGGTCACTTGGCCGGTGACTTCCAGGTCGTCGCTCCACAGGCCGATCGCGCCAGGCTGGGTGTAAGCGTTCAGCACCAGCTTGTCGACGTACGCTTCGCGCGTATCGATGCTGGTTCCCAGTTGTGCTCGCAGGACACGTGCCTGGCGTTCGATCAACAGGGGCAGATCCTCGAGCGTCAGCTTCTCCCAAACTCCGCCATCGCTATAGCTGCCACCGGGGACCAAAATGCTCATCGGGCGCTGACCGCGTGGTTCGCGCGTGCGTGGCAGGACAACGCGCGCCCACAATTGCGGCCCGACGCGATCCGACTTCAGCCACAGTCCCATTTGCAATTCGCGAATGGCCAGCGTTGGCGGAACGTCATAGGCGACGTAAGCGTACGTGCCTGGGCCACATGCCAGTCGCAAGTATTCGCTGGCGTGACCGCCATGCGAGACACGCCAGGTCCGCTCGTGCGCCAGCACGTTGACGGTGCCATCGGCTTCGGCCAGCTTCCAGGTCGTGCCGGCTTCTTCAAAACCATCCCAAATGTCCGCCTTGGCCACCACCGCCGGAAACAACAGCAGCCCCACCACCAGCAAAGCCAGCGATGCGCCTGCTGCCGAGGCAAACGGCAAGATAGGGGCGTGGCGTAACGACATCATGCAGCCAAAGTAAAACCAAAAAGCCGCGGTCGCGTTGTAAATTCGCTACGTGGCGTTAAAACGGGCAACAACGGCGCAACGCGAGCTTGTATCAGGGTTTGCGCTACAGGACCAGAGCAATCGCGTGGCCTTTTGACAGCATGATGCTCCGCAGCAACTGTCGCGCGCCATCCTGCAACGTGACGCAACCATCTGTTATAACTGGGCTTACGACAATTCCCGCGATCCGTGTCGTGAATCGGCACGCGGACTGCAATCCAACATCTGGCATCTAAACGCCAAATTGTGGAGAACACCTTGATGTCTGCTGTGCCACGCATTGCCACCGAAGAAGCGAACGAACTGCCGACCGACATCGTCGAATTGACGCACTTGATCGGCTCGTTATCGGCCGCGGACCGTCTGCGGATCGAACCGGTGCTGGCACGCGTGATCGACAGCACGAAGCGTCGCCGCCGCATCCTGTCCTTGGTTCAGGACGCTCTCAGCCAACTGCGGCTCGACATGAAGTACCTGGTGTTCGACCTGGAAGCCACGCGCCGCGAGCGCGACGCGTATCGTCAACGCCTGGGCGGAAGCGAATCGGCCGAAGGCGAGCGTTTCGAGGGCGATGCCGATCGTCCCAGCGACGAATAAGCTACAGTTGATCGGGTAGGCGCAGCCTCCTTGCGCCACCGTCACTTCGGGTGGTTTGGACCATTGCGTTGCTTGCCTCTCCAATTGCCAGTAACATTGGCATTAGGAACACAGAGGGAGGCCGGGGAAAAGCCGACAACGACACACCCCGTAAGAGCGGAGTCATTTTGCCATGCCGGAGTATACGGCTGAGCAGTTCGCCCATAAAGCGCAAGAGTACAACCTGCTTGACGCCCGCCAGTTAGACGCCCTTTGGGGCGAATTTGGCACCCATAATGTCTCGCTGGATGACTTTCGTAGCATGGTGCTCCGCAAGGAGCTGATGACCAACTACCAGGTCGATCGTATCCTCAGCGGAGAGCGTTCCGGCTACTTCTACGGCGATTACAAAGTCCAGTACATCATTGGCGCCGGCAGCTTTGCGCGCGTGTACCGGGCAGTCCACAAGACCACCGGCAAAGTGGTCGCCATCAAAGCACTGCGCAAGCGCTATCGCGAGGACGCCCAGCAGACCGAGCAGTTCTTGCGCGAAGGTCAGATGGGCTCGACACTGCGACATCCCAACATCGTGCCGATCTATGAAGTGCACGACGAACGTCGCCAGCCCTTTCTGGTGCTGGAGTTCATCGAAGGTCGCAGCTTGCGCGAGTTCGTCAAGTTTCGCAAAAAGCTGGAACCGATCGAAGCGCTGCGACTGATCAAAGACGTCACGTCGGGGCTGGCCTATGCCGCCGAAAAAGGCATCACGCACCGCGATCTCAAGATGTCGAACGTGCTGATCACCAGTCGTGGTCAGGCGAAGGTGCTCGACTTCGGTTTGGCCGCCGGGCAAAAGATGCACGACGAGGACGAAGAGTTTCCCAACCCCCGCGCCATCGATTACGCCGCGCTCGAACGCGCCACCGGTGTGAAACGCGACGACCCGCGCAGCGACGTCTACTTCGTGGGTTGCATCTTCTACAACATGTTGTCGGGCATTCCGCCGCTCTATGAAACGCGCGATCGCATCATGCGTTTGAGCGTGCAGCGTTTCCACGACATCAAGCCGATCACCCAGTTGGAGCCGAATCTTCCGCGCTCCGTGGCGCAGCTCGTCAACAAGGCGATGGAATTAGCGCCCGATCGCCGCTATGCCACGCAGCGTGAAATGCTGAACGACATGGAAACGGTCGAGCGCCGCCTGCTCGCAGGCGATGCGAACACCGAACTTCCCAGCGAACACTCCGGTCCGAAACTGCTGACGCATGAAGGGCTCTCGAAGACGGTCATGCTGATCGATTCGAACCCTGCCATGCAAGATTTGCTGCGCGACAAGCTCAAGGCGCGCGGCTATCGCATTTTGATCGTCAGCGATCCCGAACGTGGCCTGGCTCGTTTTGACGGAACGCAACACGTCGCCGATGCCGTGATCTTCTCCGCACTCAACTTGGGCTGGGCGGCCGTCGATGCCTTCAATCGTTTTGGTAACGATGAAATCACGCGAGATTTGCCAGCCGTGCTGTTCTTGGATGCCAAGCAACAGCACTTCGCCGCCGACGCGCAGCTCGCGCCGCACCGCATCATCATCAACATGCCGCTGAAGCTGAAAGACCTGCGCGCGGCACTGTTGCAGTTGCTGCAATCGGCCCCCACGCCGCAAGAACAGGAATAAATCGGAAACTTAAAGCCGCAACAAATCGTCGAATGAGTGTGTTTTCATCTCTCTTTCGGAAAGGTGCCTCCCATGCGGCGCGCCATCGGTTGTTGGGTCCTGACGATCAGTATCCTCGGTAGTTCTCTGGCGTGGGCGTGCAGTTGCGCGCCACCTCCGCCGCCCAAACTGGCACTGGAAGCCAGTAGTGCGGTGTTCTCTGGCAAGGTGGTCGCGATCGAGAAAGAAGGCGACTTCGAGAAGGCAGTGACGCTGGAAGTCGGCGACGTGTGGAAAGGCGTTGAAGCCAAAAAGGTCACGGTCTATACCGCCAAAGACGGCGCGGCATGCGGCTATGGCTTCAAAGAAGGCTCAAAGTACCTGGTCTATGCCACGCTCTTAAAACGAGGCGAAGGCAAAGCGTTATCGACCAACCTGTGCTCGCGCACCAAGCCGCTGGCCGATGCCAAGGACGATCTCGAAGCCCTCGGCAAACCGACAGCCGCCGCTGCAGAAGTGCCTTGAAAAAGTAGCGGACTTAGCCGGCGGCAAGTACCGCCGCGCGCAGCGTCGCATAATTCGCTTCGGGTTCAGTAAAGAAGCGCAGCGGCAGCGCGTCGTAGTTTTGTAGCGCCAGTTCGACGCGATCCCAGCCCACCGATGCGCCGATGGCAAATGCTTGCAGGCCGCGCGCGACACGTTCGTCGCGCTGCTGAAAGTCACGAAAACGCAAGCATTGGCTGCGGGGAAAGTACGCAAAGCGAATCGTCGGCCGCAAGGCGATGGCCTTCAGCAATGGCCAGTGCAGATTGGCAGTGGCTGCTTCAATCGCAGGCCCAACGACGCGCGCCTGTTCGTCCAGGAAGTGCGCAGTAAAGACGGCTTGTTGTTCGTCGACGGTCAGAGCACGCTGCTCTCGACGCGCGACATGCACACGTTGCAGCGCCGTGAGCAATCCCGGCGAGACGCACTCCCCTGCCCCAGCTTCATCACCATAACGGGCAGTGAAATGAAAGTTGGCATAGGTATCGACGCACACGCGACGATTGATATCGCGAAAGGCATTGGCGAAGGCTTCGAGCGCCGCCAATTGCTGCGTGCGAACTTCGTGCGAATAAAAGTACTGCCACACAAGCGTCCGCGCCAGTCCTAACCCCCAACGAAAATAACCACGCGCCCAAAGTGCGCCATGAGCGGCAATCAAGGGAAACAAATGTTGCCGGCCTGAATCGCGAAACAGTTGCCGATAGACCGTCGCTCGCTGCGACAGATCGTTCAATCCGCCTGCCAGCACGGTTCCTTCGCGAATCAATGCGTCATAGGCTGCGCGCAACTGTGATGAAGTCGCCATCGTGCTTCGCCTTATAGCGTGTGAATCTGAGTTGCCTGGGTGTCAACCGCAACGGCGATCACGCCTTAACACGCAAGTTTTCTGGCATTCACGTAGGCAGAGCGGCCCGACAAATTGCCTGCGCGCGGGGCAGGTCTAGAATTGATGCTAGGTCTTTAACCTCTAGCGATCAGGAGTCGGAGCCATGCGAGAAACGCATCTGACCATCCCTGAAATGGCCTTGGTGGCGGGCACGCGCGCGGCGCTGGGTGTCGGCGTGGGACTGCTGTTTGCCGATCATCTGCCACTGGAAGAGCGTCGCGCCGTGGGCTGGACGCTTGTGGCCGTTGGCGTGATTACCACGCTTCCCTTGATGGCTCTGGTATTTGGCAAGAGCAGGAACAGCCGCCCCGCGATTGCGAACGAGCCGCTACGCTCGTCCGAATTCGTCGGCCATGCCTAGGTCTGCGATGAAATCCACGATTGCGGCAGCAGTCGCACGCGTTGTCAGGCGATTGATCTGCTGCGATGAGCCCGGCGAGTGGCTTAGAATTCGCCGAGCACCTGGCCGTCGTCGCGGAGCATCAGGTTGAGGAAGCCGTTCAAATCGATGTTCTCTTTGATGAAGCGCGCCGAGCCGTCGCACAAGCTCACACCAACCGCGCCGCTGTGGAAGCTAAACGGCTGGGCTTTGTTGGTGTGATTGATAAAGCGATAGGTTCCCGACGAATCGACCGCTGCTTCCCAAGCCGCACCGATGCTCGGATCAGTGGCGGAGGTCGGTGGCGAAGGAGCGCCGATACCGCTGTTGGTCGGAGACGTGGCCGCCGTCAAGTTATCGCTACGATAAGCACGCATCTTCACACCATCGCCCGCGCCCGCCCAGGCGATGGTCATCGCTTCGCCGGTCATGGTGCGCTTGACCCACAGGTTCGGCGAGCCGGCGCACTCGTAGTACATCATCGTGTTACTGAAGCCGTCCAGAATCTGCCCCGCCGTCGCGCCTTGGCGACGCGGGTCGGTGCTGCGGGAATCGGCCGGGCTCATCGCCGTGTTGAAGTTCATTTGCGGCTCGCCTGACTGATAGAACAGCGGGTGGCCTTGAGGCCGCAGCGCAGGAATGCGCGGGCTGACATAGTCGGCTGACTGCACCGAGAACGTCGTTCCGCCAGAGGTCTGGGCAAACGAGCGTTCGCCGCCGCCTGTGCTGGGGCACTGAAAGACGCTCAAGCGTGTATTGAAAGAGGCTCGCAACTCGGGCGACCAACCGGTATCGGTCAATTGCGCGTTGTAGCCATGGTTGCCATTGGAGTGCGTGGCCGAATTGAACAGCTCCGAAAGCTTTACCTGCTCGACATAGGGAAGAATCCGCCACAACGAGCCAGTGCGAGAATAGGGAAAATAGCCGTTGGTGTGTTCGAATTGCAGCATGCCCAAGCCGATTTGCTTGAGATTGTTCGCACACTGCATCCGACGAGCAGCTTCACGAGCGGCCTGCACTGCTGGCAGCAGTAAGGCGACAAGCACGCCAATAATGGCGATCACGACCAGAAGTTCGACGAGCGTAAAACCATTAGCAGGCAAAGGTTTACGATATACGCACTGCGAGCGTTTTTCAGCGACAGTAAACATTCAGCCCCCTTGGTGGAAAATCAGGTGAGCAAGCTGGCGGGTTGAGCTGGCAGGATATTGAGAATCACTCTCAACTCCACAGAGATTAAAAACCTGACAGCCGCGGATCAAGGGCTCCCGCAATGCGGCTTACCGCAAAGCCTGTGCAGGCCCTTAGAAAGCAGGGCAAAAGGGCCAACTGCGAGAGAAAAGAAAATTCGGCAGCTCAAGCCGAGCGCGTCTCAGAGAGAGCTGACGCGCTGCATTGCAAGGAAAGCGAGTGCCGCCTGATCCAGAGTGCCAAGCGGCTACGCGGTGCTGAGCATCCGCGCTTAGCCCTTCTTGGGCAGTTCGATCCCCATGTCATTCAGCAACAGCTTCATGTCTTCCCAGACATCCTTCTTGGCGTCGGGGTTGCGCAGCAGATAGGCGGGGTGATACGTGGCCAGGACTTTGATGCCGTTCCATTCGTGGAACTTGCCGCGCAGCTTGCCGATCGACCACGTCTTGCCGAGCAAAGCTTGCGCGGCGGTCGCACCCAGGCAAACGATGTACTCGGGGCGAATAATATCGAACTGCGCCTGGCGATATTCGCTGCAATTTGCGACTTCTTCGTCTTCCGGCTTGCGGTTCTCGGGCGGGCGGCACTTGATGACGTTCATGATGTAAACGTCTTCGCGCTGCCAGGTGCACGCTTCGATGATCTTCGTCAATAGTTGACCAGCGCGGCCGACAAACGGCTCGCCTGTCTTGTCTTCATCGGCCCCGGGAGCTTCACCAAAGAACACGACTTTCGCGTCCGGATTGCCGACACCAAACACCGTTTTATTGCGGGTTTTGGCCAAAACTGGACAGCGCACGCATTGGCAAACCTGTTCGGCAATCACGGATAGCGCGCCAGCACGATCGGCAGGCAGGCTCGGTTTAGGCGACTTGAGAGCGCGGGGCATCGGTTCTTCCTTGACGATGGGCGAGGGCGCAACTTCCTGCGCTGCAGGCGAAGGCGCGGGCATTTCCGGCGAAGGCACTGTCGAGGGCGAAGACGGCGCCTCGACCGCAACGGCGGGCGAAGGGATCACCAACGTCGCACCAGGACGCGGCTTGGGCAAAAAATCGACGCCCGCGCGCGCCAGGCTTTCCAGTCGCTGCCGGGCCATGCGTCGCAGCCGCTCTACGCCTTGTTCCTGCTCCTCAGCCATCACATGTCCTTTCGGCACGAGTATGACGGCTGGCGGTCCGCGCGGCAATCGGCCGCACACTCAGCAAGAACAAATCCCTATCTCTTGACAAACTCTCGACAAACCAGTAGAATACTTGGTCCGTTCCGGCGTTCTGCATACAGTCTGCAAAGTTCGTTGTCGCAGCGGCTCCAGATCGGTCAAAAACCCAGGCATAAAGTCAGGATTGGTTACACCACCTAAATTTACGCAACCACTTTGATTACAGACGGTTATAGCGATCCCAACGATCCGCAAAACCAGGCATAAACATGCGATTGCCGCCGTCGTTGGGGGCGACGCTTGGCCCTCTGCACCAAATGGGATAAAATCGAGCAAGTTCAACGCCCGGCGGGCGAATTCTTTCGGAACGGCCATCACTGCCACCCCTCGATTGGGATTTGCCCATTCAACTGTGCGGCTTTTGGCAGCATCGGCGTAGCGAGCAGGGCAGCGGTCTCTGCTTCGTGGTGGTCGCCAGTTGGTTCTGGACGCCGTGCATTTTCCCTCAGGCAGCATTGTTATGGCTGTTCCCCAAGTCGTCATCGTCGGTCGCCCCAATGTGGGGAAGTCGAGCATCTTCAATTGGCTGGCGGGCAAACGCCTGGCCATTGTCGACGACGTCGCAGGCGTGACCCGCGACCGCATGACGTATTTGATAGAGCATAACGATCGGTTCTTCGAACTGGTCGACACCGGCGGTATTGGCGTCAACGACGTCGATAACCTGACCAAAGAAATCGAAGACCAGATCAACGTCGCGCTCGACCTGGCTGACGTGATTGTGTTCGTCGTCGATGTGCGGACCGGCCTGGCTCCGCTCGATAACGAAGTTGCCAAGCGGCTGCGTTATATCGACAAGCCGATCATTTTGGCCGCCAACAAGGCCGACGCCGCCAGCCTCGATAGCCAAGCCGACGAGTTCTATAAGCTGGGCCGCGGCAAGATCATCAAGGTCAGCGCCAAGGAACGCCGCGGACGCGAAGATCTGCTCGACATGATTCTCGAACGGCTGCCGCCCAAGTCGAAAGAGGACGAAGCAGGCAAAGACGTTGCCATGAAATTGGCGATCGTCGGTCGCCGCAACACCGGCAAAAGCACGTTCGTCAACACGCTGGCTCAGGCCGAGCGCATGATTGTCAGCGAAGTCGCCGGCACGACGCGCGACAGCGTCGACGTGCGGTTCGAGCTCGATGGCCGGCCGTTCATCGCCATCGACACGCCAGGTTTGAAACGCAACAAATCGATTCGCACCGACATCGATTTTTATAGCACGCACCGCGCTCAGCGCAGCATTCGCCGGGCGGATGTCACGCTGCTGTTTTTCGATGCTTCGCAGCGCATGAGCAAGGTCGATAAAACGCTGTGCAAGTACATCGCCGACAACTACAAGCCCTGCATCTTCGTCGTCAACAAGTGGGACATGATGTATGGGCAGATGCCGACCGAGAAATGGGTCGATTACCTGCGCGACAATTTTCCCACGATGTGGCACGCGCCGATTGCGTTCATCACCGGCAAGACCGGCAAGAACGTCAAGGCGCTGCTGAATCACGCGCAAATGCTGTTCAAGCAATCGACCTCGCGCATCGGCACGGGCGAATTGAACCGCGTGATTCGCGTCGCCATCGAAGCCCATCAACCGCCGCTTTATAAGAGCCGCCCGCCGAAGATTTACTACGCCACGCAAATCGGTGTGCAACCGCCGACGATTGTGCTGGTCTGTAACGAACCGGC
>JAEZGD010000259.1 GCA_023417165.1 Planctomycetota bacterium | reverse complement strand
GGCGTTTGCCGGCCGACGATCCGGCCGATCTGAAACGCATGGTCGACAAGATCTTGCGTTACGAACAAGCGACCACTGGCGAATGGCGGCAACGCATCAACCTGGTGGCAGGCGTCGGCGGCTTTGGGCCGCTGGTCGATAATGTGCTCGAGATGTCGACGCGCAAGTTTTTGTGCGATGGCATTCCTGCGAGCTATACGACTAACATGACGTATGGCAGTTGGCGCAGTCCTTTCTGCCCCGATCCGCGGCGCTTTCATGAAACGACCCTCGAGCGGTTGAATGAAGGTTGCTTGTTCTGGGTCTACATTGGCCACGGGCAAAAGACGTATCTCGATCGCGTGCAGGTGCCGGGACGGAACTATCACATCCTGGGTGCCGACGACGCCGACAAGGTGCGCTGCGAAGCCGGCAATCCGGTCGCGGTCTTTCTGGCGTGTTACACGGGAGCGTTCGATCAGCCCGAAGATTGCCTGGCCGAAGAGTTTTTGCGGCGCGAGCAGGGGCCGGTCGCGGTACTCAGCGGATCGCGCGTGACGATGCCTTATGCGATGGCGGTGCTCGGCACCAACATGCTGGACGAGTACTTCCATCAGAAGCGCGAAACGCTTGGCGATTTGATGCTGCACGCCAAGCGGCGCATGATGAACGACGACGACAAATCGCCCAACCGTGCGCTGCTCGATGCGATCGCCGGGGCGATTAGCCCGGTCAAAGATCGGCTTGAAGACGAACGTCGCGAGCACCTGCACCTGTTCAATCTACTGGGCGATCCGCTGCTGCGGCTGAAGCAGAACGATACGGTCGAAGTCGCCAGTCCTGCTTCGGCGACCGGTGGCGACGAGCTCGAAATCGTCGGCAAGACGCCCATTGCGGGCGAGTGCACCATCGAGCTGATCTGCCGCCGCGATCAACTCCGCATCGCCGCGCCGAAGCGAGAACTGTACCTGAACGCCGAGGACGTGCTCGAAGGTTTTCACGAGACCTATCACGCGGCCAACGATCGTCGCTGGACGGCCGCGGTCGCTCAGGTCGAGCCGGGCGAGTTTCGCACCACGGTCAAAGTTCCCGAGCATTGCAAGGGCTTTTGCCACGTGCGGATCACCGTCGCTGGCGAAGATCGCTATGCACTGGGGACCAGCAACGTCTTTGTGCACGCTCGCAAGTAGCTCGCACATCGGCCGCGGATTTCGCTCTACCGGCGGCTTTCGCTTTTGGATTAGACTTCGCGAATGAGTGGCCGTCGGAGACGGTCCTGACCACGCGGTGAAACGGGCCGCGATCTCACCAGCCAGGAGGGCAGGATGAACCGTTTGTCGTTGGGACCGAAGCTGTCGGTCGCCATGATCGTGCGTAATGCAGCCGACGCGCTCGGCGATACGCTCGATGCTGTTGCCGAGATCGCGGACGAAATCGTCGTGGTCGATACCGGCTCGTCGGATCAGACGTGCGAAATCGCCCAGCGCGCCGGTGCGAAGGTCACCAAAATTGCCTGGGCGGACGACTTCTCAGCCGCTCGCAACCACGCGGCTTCGTTGTGCGTTGGCGAGTGGATCTTGTGGCTCGATGCAGGCGAGCGCTTGACGCGTGAGGCGACGCGTCAGCTCAAAGCCTTCGTGCAAAACGAAGCTCAGCCGAACACGGCTTATATGATGGTCGTGCGCCTACCCGCGCAGCCTGGCGAAATCGCGGGCGAGCAGATCGGCTCGATTCGCCTGGTGCCGAACGATCCGGCATTGCAGTTTACTGGCCGCGTGCGCGAAACGCTGATCCCCGCGCTGAATCTAGCGCGCATGCAGGTCGACGGCCTGCCCTATCGGATTGATCGCGGATTGCGCGAGCTCGATTCCGAATTGAAGCGGCGTCGCGCCAAACGCAACATTCAACTGGCCGAACTCGAAATGCGCGAGCGCGGGCCGCAAGCCACGCTGCTCAATTGCCTGGCCGACGCCTTCCTGGTGCTGGGCCAGAACGAACGTGCCGCACAGTTCTTTCGCCAGGCAATCGATGCCAGTCAACACGGTTCGAGCGACATGCTGGCCGCCTATTACGGCCTGATCATGGCGCTAGAAAGCTCCGATCAGGGGCGCAGCGCGCAGCTCGGTGCGTGCGTCGCGGCCCTCGAAGTCTTTCCTATCGACGCGCAGCTCTTGTGCGCCTCGGGCGGGTACTTGCAGTCGCTCGGCCAGTTGCCAATGGCGATGCGTGCCTATGAAACGGCCTATCGTTTTGGTCGCGTGAATCCGGAAGTGTGGCACTTGTGCGGAATCGAGGAAGTCGCCGCCAGTTGCTACGCCCAGGCATTATTGATGCAGGGTCGCATCGCCGAGTCGGAAGCGGTGCTCGCGGCTGAACTCGAAAAGTCGCCGCTGAGCGTGCGGCTGCGTCGCCAGCTACTGCAACTTTGCATTCACACCGGCCAGCACAAGCAAGCGCTGCGCCAGGTCGAGCAGTTGCCGCCAGAGACACCGTATTTGGACGCTCTGAAAAGCGCCGTGCGCGGTGCTTGCCTGGCGAGCGAAGGCCAGTGGATTCCCGCTCGCGCGTATTTGGAAGCGGCTTATCGCAACGGCAGTCGTGATCCCATCTGCTTGGAATGGTTGACCATGACCGTGCTAGCAGCAGGCGAGAACGAAGCCGCGATTCCGCTACTGGCGGAGTGGCGCAACGCGGAACCGCAGAATCAGGAAGTCGCGCGGCTGATCGCCGCGGTGTCGACCGCAATCGCCGACGGCAAGCCGCTCGTTCTGAAGCAGCGCAAGCGGGGTACCGCTAATTCGCCGACTTCAGGACAAAGCTCGAGCGCGCTGGCGAGCTGTGGCTAAAAACTTTTGCGGGCTTTTTTGACTTCGCCTGCAATCGACGTACGTTTTCGATACCGGTGACGTGAACCCTCTTCAGCGTCACCCTTAAAATCGGCTTTCTCACCCCCGTGTAGGGCAGGGCCGGCGCTCGTCGCCGGTTCTGCCCTTTTTTCGTGGCGATGCCCCCTCAACAAAGTGCCATCGATCAACGCATAATAGAGGCTGGGCGGTGACGGCGCAGAAAACCTGCTGCGCGGTCAAAACGCTGCGAACCGTTTGCTTGACACAAAATTGCATACAGATTTTGCTACAGATGCCGCGCATCGCGTGGCGTCGTACTCCAAAATTACATAGGAACTTGGCGCGTGCTTGCTCCTCTCGAAGAACTCGCGATCCCTGCGGACGAACTCGCCGAAATCTGGGCGGAGATGTCCGAATTTGACGAAGCGGGCGACGACTTCGAAGAATTCGACGAAGAAGATTTCGACGACGAGTTCGACGATGACTTCGAAGAAGAGCTGGAAGACGAAGTCGATAACGACGACGGCGAAGTGACTGAGGACGACCTCAAGGACGCCGACCTCGATGAAGTCGAAATCGGCGAAATCGACGAAGACGACGATGGCTTTGGCGCTGAACCCGCCGAGCCGGACGAAGAAGAAGCGGGCGAAGAAGGCGAATAACTGACGCGGGAAACGCGTGTTTCCCGTCACGGCTGAAGGGATTCCCAGGACGAGACCTGCCATGGCTGCTAAAGACAAGAGCGCAAAAGGGCATCGGTCGCAGGTAGGCGGGTTCAACCCCGAGCTATCGCCGGCAGAGTTTGAAGCCGAGTTCTGGGGCCGCGTGCTCGAGCGCCAGCCCTATTATGAAGACGTGCTCCGCCGCCAGGCAGAATCGCTGGCCCGCGCCGGGCGGTATCACGAACTGGTGCCGCTCGACTTCCGCCTGGTAGAACTGCGGCCTCACGACGCCGTAGTACATTACAACCTGGCTTGCACCCTCTCGCGGCTCGGCCGCGCTACCGAATCGATCGCCACTCTGCGCGAAGCCATCCGGCTGGGCTACGACGACTTCGGTCATATCGAAACCGATCCCGATCTGGATCCTGTGCGGGAAATGCCCGAGTTTCACAGCATGCTCAACGGCGCGCGTCGGCAGCGTCGCTAACGCGTCTTTTCCTGCGTCGAAGGGATATTCGCGAGGAGCTTTTCGTGCTGCCATCTGTCTTTGCACATGCGGTCGAGGGGCGTCCCGCGGTCTACATCGCAGGCGATCTCTACACACTGCTGGCGAGCGGTAAAGAAACCAACGGCGCTTATGCCGCCATCGACGCGATTGTGCCGCCGGGCGGTGGTCCGCCGCTGCATTTGCATCGCCGCGAGGACGAAGCCTTTTATATTGTGGAAGGGACCATCACCTTCTATGCGGACGGCCAGACGACGGTCGCTGGTCCTGGTACTTGGCTGCACGCCCGGCGCGATCAGCCGCATCGTTTTGCCAACGAATCGGGCGCGCCGGCTCGCATACTGATTTTGACGTTTCCGGCCGGAATCGAAGAGTATTTCTGGGAAGTCGGGCGTCCCGTCACCGATCGCAGCGCGCCGCATCCAGCCCCCACTGCAGACGAGATCAGCCAGCTTCTCTCGCAAGCCGGCAAATACGGCATCGAATTCGTCCCCCAGTAGCCCTCTCGCTCCGCAGAAGGGTAACTGGTCTGCGAAGCTCTCCCCTGCCCTACTTCCGGCTTCTCTTCCCACTGCCGGCTGCTCAC
>JAEZGD010000197.1 GCA_023417165.1 Planctomycetota bacterium | reverse complement strand
GTGTGTTTCCAGGACCGTCCGCGGAGAGATATGCTGGCTTCCCATTGGCGCTTTGCGATCTCGGGCCCTTCCTTGCGCAGTTGCAGAATTGCCTGTGCGATTGATTCTGGCGAGAGTGGGTCCATGTAAAGCATCGCATCTCCCATCGACGCGCATTGCTCTGTCAACGCCGGGATGTGCGAGCAGGCTACTGGGCAATTGGACTGAAGTGCTTCAAAAACAGGGAAAGATGCTTGCTCGTATTGAGTGGGCACGATCGTTCCCATCGCATGGCGATATAGGGCTCCTAATCTCTCTCGAGATACATGACCGAGAACGTGAACCCTGTCTTGAAGGCCAAGTTGTTCGACTGCCGCTTTTAACTGCAAAGGAAATTGAGCGGAATCGCCAGTGAAGACCAGGTCGAAATCGCAAAGGTTGTATTCTTCATGGAGGAGGCGCGTGGCCTCTAAAAGCTTCTGGTGACCCTTGTAAGGACGGAAGGATGCGGGCCAGAGTAGGTATGGCCGCCGCAATATCTCCTCCCCTACCAAGTTGCGTGTTGTTTCCTCGCTGAGGGGGGCAAAGCCTGTTGGGCCTGCAACCGGCACCATGCGAATCTTGTCTGCTGGCAGACCCAGGTGACCAATGAGATCGTTCGTGCGGATGAATTCGGACATGCACGCCACTAATACGGCTTCGGAAGTCCTTGCTCTCAGTATCGCGTCTACTTCCTCGACGAAATCGGCAGGAAACTGCTCGGGGAAACTCTTTGTAACGACGTCGTGAGCGAAGACAACGGAGGGGACTTTGAGTGGTGTCTTTAACATGCCATATGGGATGATCCATACATCGCAATTGGCCTGCAAGGCGTTGTGCTGCGCAGTTGCGGTGATATTGAATGTGTCGTCGATTTGTTGCAGTGTTAGCGCTCTGCGAGTCTGAAGAAGTCGTGCGACACGAGTGCGCGCTGCCAGCTTTAACTTGCGCAAGCCATAAAGTATATGTGCCTGAGATGCGTATGCTCGTGTCAGCAGTGACGTGCCTAAGCGGTGCTGAGAGGCCGCTTGCCATTCTTGTATCAACTGTAAGCTTTGAGATCGCTTACGGCGGTTTGCATCGCGTTTCGCTTCGCGAGTCGTAAGCACCTGCCTGCTCCAGTCGCGCAATGCTTGCCGCCGCTGGGGAGGGGTTTCTTTCGGTGTGGGGATTACTCGCAGGCGACCGCGGTACTTTGTGGCAATCTCGCCGTATAGATGCTGATCGCCATCGCGAACGAGGACGCAGATCTCAATCTGGTCCGGTTGTTGCAGGAGGCCGTCGATCAGATTGGATATGAAAACCCCAATCCCTTCCTGGTCGGGCCCCTTGCTTACGGTCCCGTAGTCACACCACAAGCCAATGCGAAACGGGAGCTTGGAATTGCCATGCATGGGTGCGTGAGAACTCGTAGAATTCATGAGGTTGCCTTTGACTAGGCGAGCTAGAATATCGCCCGAACTGCTTCGCCGGTTAGGAGGGTGATCGTAGGAAAGGTGAGCGATTTCGGTCAAGGGCAGTCCGGCCGAAGCCGGTTTGCTCCAATTCTGCCGCATTCGGTTTCAAAGGTATGAATCGCCTGCAAAACGTGGCCGAATGACGTGGGCGGGGATGCCATAGGCGACGACTTGCGGTGGCAGGTCCTTAACGACCAGGGCACCAGCGCCGACAATCGTGTCGGCACCGATCTGGCGATTGTGGATGATGTTAGCGCCCAGGCCGATCGCGCTTCCAGGGCCAACTTCCACGGAGCCGCCAGCGCACGAATTCGGAGCAAAGCTGGCAAAGTCGCCGATTTGGCAGTCGTGATCGATCGAGCAGTTTGTGTTTAGGATGCAGAAATCGCCTATGGTGGTATCGCTATTTACTGCACTACCGGCCATCGCGACCGTTCCTTGGCCTAGGCGAGCGCTTCGGGCGATGGTCGCCATGGGGTGGATGGCGGTAGGGAACTTGAGCGGCATCGCCAGTTTTTGCAGGTTGCGCGCAATTTTGGCGCGAGTGCTGTTATCGCCGACAGCGATAACGGCTCCTTGAATTGATCGCGAGGCGACTAGTTGAGGCAGGTCTTCGTCCCGGCCGAGGACCTCATAGTCGCAGAACTGCTCTCCGGCGACTCGCTGGCGATCGATCACGCCCACTATCTGATCCTGGCGTGCGCACTCGATGATATCGATGATTACTTTGGCATGGCCGCCGCAGCCTAGGATGACAATGTTCATCGCGACCTTGTTGGAGCGCTGGAAGGATTGGTGTGCATCGGCTGTGGTGTTATGTAACTCGCGGTCTCGTGGGGAGCCTGGGGTGTATAGCTTGTTTTTGATCACCTTGTCATCGGCTGGTGTCATCCTCTAGCAGGTCCTTGCTGCCGCGTGTCGCCTGATGTGGGCTCTGTGTCTCCGTCGCCGGCTTCTGTTGTGATTTCAGGCAACGGCTGAATGAGTTTGGTCGACCGGGGGTATTTCAGCCTTCCTCGTAGCGCTGGAGCGGAGTGTCAAGCTGCCAGCTTGGCGTTGTGTTGCGTAGGCGTGAAGCAGTAGCAGAGGAATTCGTCATCTTGAATCGCCCATTGGCCTTGGAACCCGGTGCGGCGGCAGATTTCCTCGGGCGAACGACCTGTGTAAAAGAACAGGTGGAAGCGTGTGATCGCGTACAGGTACTTGTAACAAGGTGTCGAATGCGCCATGACAGGCGTCGGCCCCTTTAGTAGTTTGCGCCACAGTCGAAAGGTAGCGAGCGGATCGACGAGGTGTTCGAGCACGTTATTCGACATGATGCCGTCGAAATGCATCGTTTCGAGTTGTTCAAAGCTGCGGATCACGGCCTCGGACATGTGGCCGCCTGCATAGGGCTCAAAGCCGAGGATATTCCAGCCTTCGGCCCGCAGTCTTGTGACCGACGAATTCCAGCCGCCGCCGGAGCCGAAGTTTAGGTAGACGCCATCTCGGCGCGGCTTCATGGCGTGAAAGGTGCGAATCTCGTTTTCGGTCGTGTCACCTTCGCTATAGGACTCGTAAAGCGTGCGATACTCGTGAGAGAGTTCTTCGGGCGACAGGCGGAACATCTTTTGTGGGCCAAAGACCAAGCCGCACCGCCCGCACTTGTGGCGTACTAGCCGACCGCCGCCAAAGTGGCAGTATGACTCAAAGGTTGTGAAAGAATCAGTAGGGCCGCGATGCTCGCAGATCGGGCATTGCAGTTCAGGCGGCCCGCCAACTAGCTTCTCGATCTGGTCGACGGCAAACCAGCGGCCCTGAGTGATCCAGTTTTGTACTTGCTGGGCGCTGGGCGAAGCGACCGTTGGCACGCTAGGGACAGCGCTGGCTGGAACGCTATTAGGTGTTCCTTGCCGGCACCCCTTTAGCCAGGCGGTTCGCTTGCGAATCGACCGAATCAGGTTCATGCTTGCACCCTGTGGGTGAGGTCTATTGAAGGCAGGCCGAGTTAATACGTTTCGTGCAAGTACACCAGGTTGTTATGGACGAGCCGGTCCTTCCGGAAGCCCATCGTTGCGAGCTTGCTGTCGAGCACGTCGGTATCGATCCAGCCGTGTTCGATGCAAAAGACTCGCGGCATCACCTGTGCGCCTTTCATGCCGTCTAGCACCGCCAATTCATGGCCCTCGACGTCGAGAACGAACAGGTCGAGTCGGGTAATCTTTGCCCGGCTAATCAGTGTTTTGTAGGTGATGAGCTTGACCGGGTACTCCTCGAACTGGCAACCATCGTCAATGAGCAACTGCTTATGCGCGGCGGTGTGAGCCAGGGACCCGTTCGTGCAGAGCCGTTGATGGATTGGATGTACCGCCAGAGAAAAGACTGCGTCGCCATCGTGGTCGGATAACGCATTGCAAAAGTTTTTACTGCGCGGGCGATTCTCGGCTAGCTTTTCGTAGATGACTGGGCAGGCCTCGACGTTGATCGCCGACCAGCCTAGCGATTCCTCAAAGAAGAGGCAGCTGGATTCCATGCGCCCGTCGAAGGCGCCGCATTCCAGGCAGACTCCCTTTTGCGTCTTGGGAAAATAGGTCTCGTAAAGCACCTGGTCCTGGGGCGGATCGAACTGGCCGTAAAAACGGAGGGACTGTACGGGCTGCCGGTCACGGGTCAGGAACCTGCGTAGGGTATCAAGCATTGCTTTACTCTGGCTGCAAGGTTGGGTCGGTTGTTAATCCGGCGCGGAAGGGATGTTAGCTTGCTTGTAGTTTTTGAATCCAGATCAATTTCTACCTGGATACGCGCCAGCATGACTGAACTTGACGCTAAGAAGGGGGCTCGAGGGCTGGCCTAGCTCTAGAACTACGCGCCTCGATCCAGAAACGCCAAAAATCCATTGTCGAGAAATTCAGTTACGAGTTTTGCCTCGATTATTGGAAGAAGAACTTTGTCCCGTTGCTCGCCAGCTTTTTGCATCATGCGACGTAAGTGGTTGATTGGCGAGAGGCTTTGAGGGCTTGGGGGACGAGTTTGGCTTGCACCCAGCGATGCGCGCGACGATAGGTCCGCACCCAGGGCGGCAGGTGGGTTAAGCCGCCGCCCCAGTTGGTTAAGTTCCTGAAGCGACGTTCGATGCTGCTGCGCTGCGCCAGCAGGCCGCGACCGAAGTCCGCTACGGGACCTTCTACGAGCGCCATCGAACGCCGCCGACCCGGCGCTTGTCGCCGATGTCCGGTCCCGCGGCTGGGTCCGTAACGCCGCGGCGCGACGAGTTGCAGGTTGCCGCGCTCCTTGCAGATGCGATGCAGTGCGTTGGAATCGTAATTCGCATCGGTCACCACGTAGCCTTGTGCGGTTGCCCGGCGCAGCATCCGCGCCGCCATCTGCCGCTCGTCCACTTTCATCGGTGCTAACCGCCACTCGGCCAACGTGTTATCGGCCGCCATCAACACGTGCAGCTTATAGCCCTTGGCCATCGAACGGGCCGCGCGGCCGTGGCCTGCCTGGCGATCTTTCGACACGCCGCTGATCGTCAGCGGCTTGCCGTCCAAGAGCCAGACCAGGCAGCCCGCGCGCGTCTGTCGCACGAGGCGTTGGTCGAGCGCTTGCAAGAGCGCAAGCACCCGCTGACTACGCAGGCGGCGCGACAGGGTGCTGCATGAGGGCAGTGGTTGGCGGCGCAGCCAGATCGGCCAGTTCTGCTTGGCGGCGGCCCAGCTCAGTGGGCGATCATGCAGCACCGCCCAGTAGAAGACTGCCACGATCCGTTGATCGGAGAAGCGGACATCGGTGCGTGGCCATGACTTGTCGATCTCGCGCAAAACAGCGACAATCGCTAACTAGAGTTGATGCTCCATGCCTGGTCTCCTCCCGCGTTGGGTTTGTGTCGGAGACTATCATGGGCTTTAACTCTTGTTTGCGCAAGTACTTACGGCCCATCTCGCAAAAAGCGATGGCGGCGTAGCTGAAGTCCTGACATCAGGTGCCGTGCCACTGCGGTTTGACGGTGAATTCCAGCAGCCGGTGGCCTCGGATGACGGTGAGGTGAACGTCGCGATGCTCGCCGAGGGCGGTGAGCAGGCGGTGGAG
>JAEZGD010000157.1 GCA_023417165.1 Planctomycetota bacterium | reverse complement strand
TCATCAGGCCGGCCAGGATCACCAGCAGATTGACTTCCCGCAGCACCGCTCCGCCGATGATGAACGCCAACACGATGACGTAGTAAACGCCTTCGCGCGTGAGCGTGATGTAGCGTAAAGAGGGCATGGGAAAAGTTCCAAGAGCCAAGTTCCAAGTGCCAAGCCGGAAGGAATTCCTTGGCACTTGGCGTTTGGAACTTGGAACTTTTTATTCTTACGTCGGCACCGGCGTGGCTTCGACCAGGCGGCGAATCACGGCTTCGACGGCCTGGCGCTGGCTGCCGTGCATATAGCCTTTAGGAATCACACGATGGGCGAGCGCTGGCACGGCCAGATGCTTAATGTCGTCGGGCACCACGTAAGTTCGGCGACACACTAGCGCGAACGCCTGGCAGGCGCGATACAGGCTGAGCGCGCCGCGCGTGCTGACGCCCACATGCAGGTCTTCGCAGCGGCGCGTGGCTTCAACCAGATCGAGCAGGTAATCGTAGATCGAGTCTTCGACCGTCACCTCGCGCACGGCTGCTTGCAGGTGCAGCACGTCGTCGGTCGTCAGCACCGATTCGAGATGCTGAACCGGCTCGCCTTGGCGATGGGTCGAAAGGACGCGGCGTTCTTCCTCGCGGCTGGGATAGCCCATCGAGATGCGCAGCAAGAAGCGATCGAGCTGGCTCTCTGGCAGCGTGTAGGTGCCTTCGTATTCAAACGGATTTTGCGTAGCAATGACCATGAACGGCCGCGGTAGTTCATAGGTCCGCCCGTCCACGGTCACCTGGTTATCGCTCATCGCTTCCAACAGCGCGCTTTGCGTGCGCGGCGGAGCGCGGTTGATTTCGTCGGCCAACACGATGTTGGCGAAGATGGGTCCGCGGTTGTAGACGAACTCGCTCGACTTGGTATTGAAGACGGTGCTGCCCACAATGTCGCTGGGAAGCAGGTCAGGCGTGAATTGCAGTCGGGTAAATTCGCCGTTGACGCTTTTGGCCAGCGCCTTGCCCACCAGGGTTTTGCCCACGCCAGGCACGTCTTCCAATAAAACGTGTTCCGAGGCGAGGATCGCGACCAAGCAGAGCCGAATCACATCGGTCTTGCCGAGCACGACCTGTGCGATGTTGTCCTCCAGCCGTTGGACCAATGCAGAAATGTCGGACGAGGCAGCAGTCTCGGGTGGCATTTCCCCGGTGGTCGGTGAAGGCATAGGTTCGATCAAGAAGAGTAGTCGCCGTCTGTCAGGCGGCATGGAAAGCGGGCATCGATCTTACACGCAGGTAGTACCTCGACAGGCAAGCGATTGTCGCGGGTTGCTGCCGCCTTGAAAAGGCGCGCCGCCAATATCTAGGCAAGCGATGACGCCACCACATTCCTGCCGCGCAAGCCCAAGACCAACGGTGCCTGGACGCTTGGCATTGTATTCGATGGTCAGTCTTCTTTCTTGCCTTGATCGCGGCGGAACACGGCGACCACATCCTCGATCGGGATCACGAACAGTTGATTGTCCGACTCGAAATCGACAGGAATCGCGTTCTTGGGATGGAACAGGATCTTGTCATATTGGCGAAGCGGAAAATCTTCGTCGTTCTCGACTTGCTTGCTGATTGCCACAACGCGCCCCGTAATCGTCGGAATCTCGGAGGCATCGGGCAGCGCGATCCCCCCCTTGGTGGTCCGTTTCGGCTCGTCCTTGCGGACCAGCACGCGGGCACCAATCGGCTCGACATATTCCAGGGGCTGGGTACGGGTTTTGGACATCAAATCCTCAAGTGGATCTTTTCTAGCGGCCATTGTCTCTAAAGCAAGTTACTCGGTACGGAAACCTAAGGCAAGCCACGCTTTGTGGCGACGCCGGTACTAAGTATTGCAAAACGCATGCCTGTCATAATGGCACTCGGTGCTGAATGTGTTAGATTTTGTGCATAGTTATTGACTAGTGCAGGGCATCCGTATATACTATGCGCTTGGCAAATTGGCGGGGTCGCGCAATCGGATTGTTGGCGGCACTTCCCCTCGGATGGTGGTGTGGGGCCTAGGCATAAAACTTTGGCATCTGGGAAAAGTTTAGCGGTTCCGCCGGGCGGATGGTGGGTGTCACAACCACTAGCAAAATAAAGCTTTGCGCTCGGTGCGTCCGATATAACTTGCTCGCTGCGCGCGACGAATTCGCCAGGCATAAACGCGATCGGGCCGACAGCGATGGGGCTTTCCGTCTTTCGCCCTTGAAAAGCGTTTTGAATCTGGCACAATGGGCGATTTCCCATTTGCCGAAAGTCGCGCCAGGGAAGTCGCCGGTCCGCAGCATGCGTGCCGTGGCCTCTGCCGCAGTCCTATACGTCACGCGGTCTACAGCGTTCCGAGGTTTTCCGATGTCCGAAGTGTTCAATGTCACCAAGCGCAGCGATGCGGGCCGGGCTGCCAACAAGCGCCTGCGTCGCTCGGGAAACATTCCCGCGGTGTTGTATGGCCACGGCGAAGCCAGCATTAGTTTGGCGATCAAGCAGGAAGAAGTCGCCGCCGCGCTGCGTCATAGTGGCAAAGTGGTGGAACTGAAGGGCGATCTGGCGGAAAGCGCTTTGATTCGCGCGGTGCAGTGGGACACGTTCGGCATCGATGTGCTGCACGTGGACCTGATGCGCGTCTCGGTCGGCGAAACGGTGGACATCACCATCTCGCTAGAGCTACGCGGCGATGCCGCGGGTGCTCGCGAAGGTGGCATTGTGAACTTTGTCGCTCACGAGATCCAAATCACCTGCCCGGTCGCTTCGATCCCCGAGCACCTGTATGTGAACATCTCCGGCCTGAAGCTGGGTGCTTCGATTCATGCAGGCGAGATCGAACTGCCTTCGGGCGCGACGCTGATCTCGGATCCGCAGTTGGTGCTGGTCACTTGCACGGCTCCGCATGCCGCTCCTGAAGCTGGCGTGCCGGGCGCGGTGGCCGAGCCCGAACTGATTCGCAAGGCGAAGGAAGAGGGAGAAGCTTAAGGAAGTGGCGGCATGAAGTTGATCGTGGGGCTAGGCAATCCTGGCCGCAAGTATGCCGCGACGCGACACAACATCGGTTTCGAGGTGCTGGCCGAACTGGCGCAGCGCTTTGCCACCGATAAGCCCAAGGCCAAGTTCGATGCCGAACTGACCGAGGTGCAGATCGAAGGCCAGCGTGTACTTTTGCTGTGGCCGCTCACGTATATGAATCGGAGCGGCGGCAGCGTACAGCCCGCGCGGGACTTCTACAAAGTTGCCAACGATGAATTGCTGGTCGTCTGCGATGACGTCAGCTTGCCCACCGGCAAGTTGCGTCTGCGAGCCAAGGGCTCCTCAGGCGGGCAAAACGGATTAAAGGACATTATCAACCGGCTGGGAACCGAAGAGTTCTCGCGATTGCGTGTCGGCATTGGCGCGGCACCGCCTGGTTGGGAGATGGCCGACTACGTCCTGAGCAAGTTCACCAAAGAAGAAGAGCCGATGGTGCGTGATGCGGTGAGCAAAGCCGCCGACGCCGCCGTCGAGTGGATTCGCACCGGCATTGCCACTGCGATGAACAAATACAACGCGTAGTCCGCTCGCGCCGCGAGAAGGCTGCCACCAAACCACCACCGGTAAGTAAAAGTCTGTAGGAGATTTCCCCTTGGCCACCAGTGTTTACGAGACCATGTTCATCCTGGACTCGAACCGCTACGCGCGCGACCCTAACGGCGTGTCGGGACAGATTCCAGAGTTGATCCAAAAGCTCGGCGGCGAAGTTCTCGTTAGCCGTCTGTGGAACGAGCAAAAGCTCGCCTATCCGATCAACGGCCAGCGCAAGGGCACGTACTGGCTGGCGTACTTCAAGCTCGACGGCACCAAGCTGAGCGAATTCAACAACCAACTGCGCATCAATGAAACCGTGCTGCGCAGCCTGACCATCAAGGTCGAGCCTCGCTTGGTCGAGCCACTGGTTGCTCACGCACGTGGCGCCAAGTCGATGGTGAAGCCGCCCGAGCCGAAGCCTGCTCCGCTGGCCGCCCCGGTGCCGGCTGAAGCCGCTGCCCTGGGCGACGGTGAGTAATAACGACTAGCCGCATACTGGACGTCGCGTTCGTTGCTTGAGCCGCGCGGGTGTGATAGGTTGACAGCAGTTAGGGAACGTTTGTTCACAGTTAGCATTGCTGTCTTCGCCTGGAGATTGGAAGTATGGCCAGCTTCAACCGCGTGATTCTCGTCGGCAACTTGACCCGCGATGTCGACGTGAAGTACCTGCAGAGCGGCATGGCCGTGACCGAGTTGGGCCTGGCCGTCAACGATCGGGTGAAGCGCAACAACGAGTGGGTCGACGAAACAACATTTGTCGACATTACCTTGTGGGGGCGCACCGCTGAAATCGCTGGCGAGTACCTGACCAAGGGGTCGTCCGTCTTGGTCGAGGGTCGACTGAAGCTCGACTCGTGGGAGAAGGACGGCAAGAAGAACTATAAGCTGCGCGTCGTCGGCGAGAAGATGCAGATGCTCGGCGGCAAGGCTGGTGGCGGTGGCGGCGGTGGTGGCCGCGGCCAACGTGGTGGTGGTATGCCGCAGCCCGATGAGAGCGAAGCCTTTGGTGGCGGCGGCGATTACGATGATCCCGGTCCTCCGCAGCGCGGCGGTCGCCAAGGTGGTGGCGGCGGTGGCGGCTCGCGAGCGGCCGAAGAAGATATTCCGTTTTGATATTTTGCTCGCTGTGAAGCGATCAACCGAAATCGATTTTTGAATCACGAGAAGTTCCATGTCCAAGACGCGTTCCAAGAAGGCTGCGGCTCGTGGCCAGTTTCAGCGGCTACCCAAGGGTGAGCATAACGG
>JAEZGD010000136.1 GCA_023417165.1 Planctomycetota bacterium | reverse complement strand
GTGCAACAACTGATGGCGCGCGGGGCGAACGATCGCGCCAGCGGTAGCAGTTGGCTCGGCCAGGTGAACGACCTGACACAAGGACTTAGCCGCGCGAGTGCCGCGCAAACCTTGTTCGAGCTGGCATGGCGTTATCAACGCAGCGGGCAATGGGACGCTGCTGCCGAAGCCTATCAAGTCGTCGTCGATCGTTACGGCGAAGAAGAGATCGCCGATGCCGCCGCGCTGTGGTTGGTGCAGTTCTATGCCAGCAGCGAAGCCAGCGCGCGCTTGCGCGGCGGCGCTCAGATGTTGTGGGGCAACAACGGCGACACGTCGGGTAAATCGGAAGTGGTCACGGCAAGCGCTGTGCAGCCCATCATGGAACAGCCGAATCTGAACGTGCGCGCCAGCCTGGCGACTTCCGCGACTGGTCTGAGTGCGCAGCAACGACAACAGCGCGCGATTGAACTGTCCAATCGCCTGGCGTCCAGTCGGCCGCGGTTGGCCGCTCGTCCCGAGCTGCGTTTCCCCTTGGCGGCCGCACAACGTCAGAACAGCCTGCTGCGTCAGTCAGAAGGGATTTATCGCGGCTTCGCTAACGAGCGTGTGCATGATGGCTGGTGGGCCTGTGCCTCGGCGGAGATCTGGCTGCAGCAGCCAACGCTGGAAGCTCCCAAGCCGATGGCCACCTGTGCTCGCACGCCTGAGAAGCCGCATTTGGATGGCGTGTTGGATGACGAGACTTGGAAGAACGCCAAGCCGCTGGAACTGTCGGGCCGCGCTGGCGAACCCGCACTACCAGGCGCAACGGCAATGCTGGCTCATGATGGCGAGTTCCTTTACTTGGCGATCACGTGTCAGAAGCTGCCAGGCTTTGATTATTCGCTCACCGATGAAACGCGCGGGCGTGACTCGGACCTGGCGTTGAATGATCGGATCGACTTATGTCTCGATCGTGATCGCGACTACTGCACCTATCATCGGTTGTCGGTCGACTATCGTGGCTTCACGCATGATGCTTCGCTCGGCGACGCTACTTGGAATCCCACGTGGTACGTGGCCGCCGAGCAAGATGCGACCACGTGGACGGTCGAAGCAGCGATCCCGCTCAGCGAGCTTTATGTTCAGCCGCCGCAATCGCGCGATGTCTGGGCCGTCGGCCTCTCGCGCTTGTTGCCTGGCGCGGGGCTGGCGAGTTGGAACAAACCGGCCAGCGTGCAAGGCACGCCAGAAGGCTTTGGCCTGCTGACGTTTGAGTAAGCGGCCTACGTAGCCCACTCGCTCCGCGAGTGGAAAGTCTCTGCGGGAAGTTGGTAGCGCGCCGGATGAGTGTGTTCACAATGGCGGCTTCGCTGACAGGATAATCACCACACAGAGATTCGCCGCTCGGCGGAGCGAGCGGTCTACCGATTTACAGCCACAAGTGCAAGCGACCGCCGAGCATGTCGGGTAGCTTCTTCTCGACGTAGTGACGCACCTGCTTGTCGTGATAGCGCGTGCTGAAATGCCCGGCGATGATCAGTTGGTTCTCGAACCGATCGCGACGTTCGACCCAGTCGTCGAGATGCATGTGGCCATGCTTGTGGATCTTCTCTTTGCGATGGCTGGGCGCCACAAAGGTCATCTCGGCGATGAGCACTTGCGCCTGGTACATGGCCGGGTTGGCGTCGAGTCCTTCGGGCGCGGTATCGCCGGTATAGGCCACGATCGGCACGCGGCGCTCCTCGCTGATCTCTACACCAGACAGTCGCAGGTCGCGAATCTGGTCGCCGCGCAGGTCTTGATATTCGGCCTTCAGCTTCTTGCGCCGCTCCCAGATGATATAGCCCAGTGCCGGTACCGTGTGCTTGACGGCATGCGCGGTGACGAGCAGCTCGCGCGACAATTCAATCTCATCGCCAGGCAGCACCGACTTGATGTGCACCGGCAAGCGACCGCGATCGAGCTTGGTAAAGGCTTTCAAGATGTACTCGACCGTCTCGACCGCATGCGCCGGCAGATAGATGGTCGGCGGCTCCATCTTCATCATCCTGCGGCGCGCGACATAGACCGGCAGGTTGGCGATGTGATCGAGATGGGTGTGCGTGACGAACCATGTCGCCGTGCCCATGAAGTCCCACGGCTGCGCACCGAGATCGAACCCGCACTTCAGTTCTGGAATGCGCCAATACGACTGCACCGCCGCGCGCGAGTAGCCCTCGATCGTCAGTTCTTTGTGCGTCAGCGACTTGACTGGCAAATTGTGCAGCATGAAGTGGGGGAGGCAGGGGCAGTGGGCAGTGATTGGTGAACAGTGGTCAGTGGATAGAAGAGAGGCCAGACTTGCAAGGGTGGTTCACAAGGGGCGATACTGCGGGCGTCTTACTGAACTTGCAAAGTTGCGATTTTAGGCGTGTTTCAGCTTTCCGCAGGCGATTCGAATTTCCTTGCGGCTCGCCACTCGCCACTCGCCACTCGCCACTTGCCCCTTGCCCCTTGCCCCTTGCCCCTTGCCGCCTACCGCCCTTGCCCGGGCATATCGTCTGAC
This sequence comes from Planctomycetota bacterium, assembly GCA_023417165.1. Classification (GTDB taxonomy): domain Bacteria; phylum Planctomycetota; class Planctomycetia; order Pirellulales; family Pirellulaceae; genus JAEZGD01. Next base: position 568 of record JAEZGD010000136.1, on the reverse strand, counting down.
ACGGGTTTGCGCTCGTAGTCGTCGACGTCGCTGACTTCCAGTTCGGAGCGAAATTCCTCGCCAGGCAGGATGTAGATTTCGCCGTGCAGGTCGGTCTGCTCGGTGCGAACGCTGTGATGCCGAACGAGTTCCAGGATCGCCAGGAAGAGTCCGATCATCGCCGACTTGTGCGCGCCAGGCACAAAGAAGTCGCTCAGTGCGGCGCGACCGCTGGTGACGATCTGTTGATGGATGCGCTGCATGTGGGTTTGAATCGGCGTATCGTCGTAGACGACGCTGGTCGTCGGCGGCGGAGCGCTATCGCGCAAAATGCGCCCCATCGCGCTCACCAGGTCCCACAGTTCCACTTCCTGAATCGGCTCGCTCGCCAGGTCGCCACTGCGCGGAGGCGCATCATTCGCCAGTCGGGCGAAACGCTGCTGGGCCGCGCGGCTTTGCTCTTCGAGCATGCTCGCGGCGTCTTTGTATTTCTTATATTCCAGCAGTCGCGTTACCAGTTCATCGCGCGGATCGTCGAGCGCTTCGACCTCGTCGCCACCATGCGGCAACACCATGCGCGACTTTAGCT
>JAEZGD010000072.1 GCA_023417165.1 Planctomycetota bacterium | reverse complement strand
GTGCGGTTGTCTGCGGCGGTCGCCCAGTAAGCGATTTCGTCGCCGGCGCTCAGCTTGAACTCGCTCGGCCGAAAATGAATCTTCGTCACCGCCTGGCCGCCCGGACTCGGACCGCTCAGCAATGTCTTGTCGGCCAGCTCACGGCCTCCAGCGGCCAGTTTCAGTCCAATATGCGAGAGGGCATAATCGGGATCGACGGCGCGCACCTCCACCACCGCTTCGCCGTTCTCGGGCACTTCAACTTGCTGCGTGCGCGGAGCCAGGATCTCGACCTCAGGCGGCAAGTCGCGAATGACGTCGATGGTATGCAGCGCCGGATGCTGGCCTAATTGGCCGCTGTCTGTCACGAAGGTGACTTGATACGTGCTGAACTTCGGCGTCACACGATCAGGCTGAAGTTCCAGCACAAACGAGCCCGTGGCGGAAGTGCCGCTCGCCTGCAGCGTCACACGTTGGCGTTGCAACGTCGCTTCCGGCGCGTGATCGTTGACGGGATCGAATTCCAAATACGCGGCCTGAATCGGCGTATTCGCCTGGGCGTGGATGGTGACGCGAGTCCCTTCGAGCGCGCGAACATCGCCACTTCGCTCGCGTGTCTCCCGAGGCTTTTGCGTATAGGCGGGATAATCGTACTCCAGCTTTTCGACCACAATCGTCGGCGCAGAAACCACCCTCAGTGTGTAGTCGCGCGTAACAGCGTCGCCAGCTTCGATGCGATAGGTGATGTCTTGTTGCAGCCCTTGGCCATCGCGAGGAATCTGCGTGCTGAAGCGATGATGCGCGTCGTCAGGCGTGAGCTCGATCGCTTGATCTTGAATCTGGCCATCCGCAGTGCTGAAGCGCAGCACCATGCGATCGCTGCTGCGCGCGCCGCGAATCACGGCCGAGATCGTCACTTGATCGCCAAAGTATTGCTGCGCGTCGCCGGGCTCGATGGCCTCAATCTGCACGCGCGAAGGCCGCGCGATATCGGCCCACGGCGCCGCCACTCGGGCGAAAGTTTGCAGGGGATCTTTGGGCGACAGGATTTGATAGGCCGCGCAGACCGCAAAGACAGCCGCCAGCGCATAGCCCACCTTGATCAGTTTCGAGTAATCGACGACGGAATCGATCGGCACATGCTGCAAGTCCGTCGCTGCGCGCTGCCCCACGGCTTCGTACACCACTTCATGCACTTCGCTGCGATGCGAGCGGAGCATCAAAAAGTTGATCAAGCTGTTCTTCAGCGTCGGTGTGCTGTGTTCGATCGTTAGCGCCGCATAAGCAGGATTGATCGAGTTGCGCAGCAGCGGCCAGAGCACCGTCCAGGCGTACCAGCCGATGCCACCGACCAGCATGGCCAAGAGCGCAAAGCGGCCGAAGGTTCCCAGGCCCAACACCCAATGATCGATCAGCGCCGCGACGAAGAAGAAAGCGAGCACGCCGACCAACAGCGTAACGCCAGCCGCGGCCAGTTCGACCACCTTCACCTGACGGCGCGTGCGGTCGAGTTGGCGCTCGATAAACCGCTCGTGGTCTTGCCGGGCGGTCGAGGCGGGGACAGATCCGGTGGCCATGCTACAGATTCCGCGAAGAGAAAAGTCGCCCCCGACGGCTGCCGCCAGAAAGGCTGCAACCGTCAACGCTTAAGTATAGACGAGCAGGCGAGAAAAAGATTCCAATCGGCGGGCATGCCTTGCCGCACGAAAGTGTTTCATTTGGCCCACTTCGGCGACCAGCAGACACTTGTCACCAACTTGCAAACAATTGTTGACCACAGCCAGTGCGAGGTATACAATTTGCGACGCAGGCCGTTCCTTTGGGTGGCAAGAGAAACCGTTTGCTCGCACCTCTGGCGAGGGAGTTTTTCAACAAGTACGATGTGAAAAACGAGCGGAAAATGCTCTGCAATCCATTGTCTGGACATGACTTGCGTTGGGAGTACACAAATGGTGCCATGTTGAAAAACTCCCCGTGTGAAATGGCGTTCAATGCCCATAGAAGCACGGTTCGAGAATCGGGAGACTGGCGTACGCAAATTGCCTGTGGTGTGGGATTTGTTTTCCGTGAGCGGGGCGTTTAAAGGCTTTGCGTCCCACGGAGTGATCGCGATCGCCGATAATCTCAAATACCACAGTTATTCCTTTTATTCTGTTTGCCCCACGAGCTGTTATGCCTGGCGTCGCCGCTACGATTTTTCTGCATCCGCACGATAATACCTGTGTCGCGACACGACGCCTGGAACCTGGCGATACCATCGAGGCCGGCGAGTACCGCGTTGTGCTGCGCGATCCGGTGCGACTGGGACACAAGATCGCCCTCTCGACCATTCGCCTGGGCGAAGCAATTCGCAAGTATGGTCAGGTGATTGGCTTTGCCACGCGCGAGATCGCGCCGGGCGAGTGGGTGCACGTGCATAACCTGGCGCTCGCAGACTTCGAACGCGATCCGGCCAGCGCCACCGAAACGCCGCTGCCGCTGGAGCCCATCGAAGGGCGCACCTTTGAAGGCTATCTGCGTCCCAATGGCAAAGCCGGCACGCGCAATTACCTGGCATTGGTGGCGTCGGTCAACTGCTCGGCGACGGTTTGCAAAGCGATCGCTCGTCGGTTCGATCAAAGCGTGCTGAAGGACTATCCCAACGTTGATGGCATCGTCGCGTTCACGCATGGCGATGGCTGTGGCATGGAGTACGGC
>JAEZGD010000056.1 GCA_023417165.1 Planctomycetota bacterium | reverse complement strand
TCGTCGGCCCGCTGCTGATAGCGTTCGTAATCGCCAAGTTGAATGTTGTGACCCCAACTGGTGGGAACAGGCTGCTGCCCATAATCCTTCCAATCTTGCAGATTCAACCGCCAGGCGTCGCCCGCGATATCGCCGAGCCAGCCTTCCTCTTCGATAGCCTTGGCATAGTTGATGCGCAGCATCGGAGCGTCGGCATAGAACAGCACGGGCGACTTGCCACGGATCGGCGCACCGGCCGACTCGACCAGGTTGACGGCCCGCAATTGCACTTTACGTCCCACGAGCCAGTTATCAGGCTCTTTACGGTTGGGCCCCAAGACCTCGCGGTCGTCGAGCGCCATCTGCAGCGACTTCGTCAGTTGGTTGTGATAGTCATGGTCCTCGCGGAACAGCACGCGGAACTGCTTGCGCTCGTCGGAACGGCCGATCTTCTGACCAAAGAACCAGCTCAAATAGCTGAGCAGGCGAGTATCTTTGCGGTTGTAATGCGTACCGCGGATCATCAGGTCGATACCCTTTTTGACCCACGCGTAACGCATCTTGTAGTGGTCGTATTCGACCGAGACGTTGTACGACTCGTTGTGGGCTTGGAATTCCCACACCGCGACGAAGTTCGGCGCCAGCAGCGTGATCTGATTGACCGTGGCCGAGAAGTTGTCGAAGTCTTCGACCTTCTTGTAATGATTGGCCATGGTCCACAGCACGTTGAGCGCGACGCCGCGCATACCGAGCGTGGCGAGCTTCATCGATTCGCTGGTCGGATCGATATCGCCAAGATTCGCTTGCGAGAGCGCGTATTCGTCGCGCAACTGCGTGAGCTTGCCGCCGGTGCGCTCGCCTTCGACGTTGACCGACGGAGGTTCGCCGATGAACGACAGCGGGAACCACAGCGCCACGATCAAGCAGGCGTAAACGACTTTGCGATAAAACGAGGCGTTATTCATAGCACCGCTCCGCGCGACCGTTAGGCCGCGATTTCGCGTGTTTTCAGGAAAAAGTAGCCGACAAACAGCACGACGATGATATAGGCCGCCGCGATCGAAGCGTGCTGCGCCGTGACGCTCGCCTCGATATTCATGCCGTAAGCCACGTATTTGATCGTATCGAACCAGCGATAGTTGGGCAGCAGATTTGCAAACGCCCGCAACCCTTGAATCATACCGCTGTCGATGCCCTTGATCGTGGCTTCGACCGCATACGGCAGATCCAACTGAATGGTCTGATTTTTCTGCGTGATCAGACGATAGGCCGATTCAATCAAGCCGCCGCCTTCCAAGGTGCCGGTGGCCAGGTCGAAGATAAACGACGACACGAAGCCAATCACCATGCTGGCGATGGCGGCGAGCATCGCGACCGGGCCGCTCAAAAATGTGCTGAACATGGTGCCGAACGCAATCGCGATCAGCATTTGCAGCCATAGGTCGAAATAGCCCTTCACGAAGTTGACCCAGAACAGGTTGTCGGCCGCGTGCAGGTACACGTCCCGCTCGGCGACGCCGAAATACTGGCCGGGATCGGCGCATTTCAGCTCCATCTCGACCACGCCGTCGTAGACCAGGTCTTCGAAGATGTCGACTTCCAGCGGCTTGCCGTCGCTGTCGAGAATCGGCTTATTGAACTGGTCGAGCGCTTTGACTTTACGGGGAATCAGCTTGTCGTAGGTGACGAACTCTTGCGCCACGAAGAAGATCTTCTCCGAACGCTTCACGCGAGCACGCGGATCGGGATTGATCAGCTGCAACGTACCGCCGATGCCTTGCTCGATGTCGCCCATGTGCGAGCGGAAGACGCGAATCGTCATTTCGACCGGCAGGCCGTTGGGAAAATGCTCCGGCGTGACGCGTTTGAACGACCAGATGGCGCCCTGCAACGTATCGCCTTCGATATAGCTGCGGTACGCCCATTCGTTACCGACATTGATGCCGCTCTCGGCGGGTCGCCCGGCGCGATCGAGAAAACGCAGTTTGCCGGCCAGCGGCACCTTGGCTTGCAGCATCCCTTGCGGCGGGCCGATTTCCAGTTCGCCTTGGTCGTTCTTTCGAACGTCGTGCCAGTGGCCCAGACGGGTATCGGTACGACCTTCGCCCTCGCGATTGAGCGTGATTTCGTGGCGATGGTATTTGTCGAAGGTCGTCTTGCCGGCTTCGCCGCGCGAAGGATCGCCCTTCGTGGCGCTGGGAATGGCCGCCAGCGATCCATCGAGTTGATGCGAGTGGTCGAGACCGCGGGTGACGAACACCAGGCTGACGATGCACATGCCGACCATCAGCACGGTGCCGACGAACGAAAATCCAAGGAAGCGACCGAGCACGATTTCGCCCATCCGCACCGGCTTGGTGGTGATGGTGTACATCGTGCGGTTCTTGATGTCGGTCGGCAGGCTGAACGTGCTGAGCACAAAGCCCAACAGCAGCATCAGGAAGTTGGTCGTCGTCAGTACGAAGTTGATATACAGCCGCGCGGGATCGTCGCTGCCCGTATCGAGATACCAACCCGCAAAGAGCAAGATCACGATAAAGACGACGAACACCACCAGCACGCGCCGGCGAATCGATTCCTGGACCGAGAGCCGTGCCAGCGCAAAGACACGCCGCGGCGAGGTTTGCAGGAAGTCGGGAACGGCTTCCAGCAAGATGCGCGCGACGAGGTAAAAGGCTTCGGTGGGGCCCAGACGCACGGCCGCAGCCAGGTAGGTAAACAGCGTGCCGAGGAACAGCAGCACTGCGATCGCGATGCCAAACGTGGCCAGCGCGCCTGGCAGCCAGTCGAAATACGGTAAGACTTCGGTTTCGATGGGCATAGAGAATTAAGTTCCCAAGAACAAATGCCAAGGATCGAGCGAACGGTCAGGAACCTACTTCTGCTTCTGCGGCGCCGCTTGAGGAGCGCGCCAGCCAGGCTTTTGCTCGCTGTCGCTGACGATGTTAAGGAACAGTTCTTCGAGCGTCGTGGTCGGGTTTTCCATCGACACCAGCTTGCCATGATGCCGTTCGATGACCGCGCGAATGTCGGCTTCGCATTCAGTGCTGAGCCCTTCGGCGCGAATCTGCGTGACGTTTTGCACCTTCAGCAAGCTGTCGACGCGACCGAGCTCTTTCAACTCGCCTTGGTGCAGGATGGCGATGCGGTCACACACGTCTTGGACGTCGGCCAGCAAGTGGCTGCACATCAGCACGGTCTTGCCTTGGTCGCGCAGACGCAGGATCAAATCCTTCATCTGGCGCGAGCCGATCGGATCCAGACCGGTGGTCGGTTCGTCGAGCACGATCAGTTCGGGATCGTTAATCAAGGCTTGCGCCAAACCGATGCGGCGCGTCATACCCTTGGAATATTCTTTGAGCTGGCGATGCTTGGCGCGTTCCAGATCCATCATTTGGATCAGCTCGGCGACGCGGGCCTTGCGGGTGGCCGCCGACATGTTGAACAAGCGCCCGTAGAAGTCGAGCGTCTCCTCGGCGTTGAGAAACTTGTAGAGGTACGATTCCTCTGGCAAGTAGCCGATCCGCTCGTTTTTGGTGACGTCGCCTGCCTTCTTGTTGAAGACCAAGGCGTCGCCGGTCGTGGGAAACAGCAGTCCCAGAATCAGCTTGATGGTGGTCGATTTGCCGGAGCCGTTGGGACCCAGCAGTCCAAAGATTTCGCCCCGGCGAACTTCCAGGT
>JAEZGD010000720.1 GCA_023417165.1 Planctomycetota bacterium | reverse complement strand
ATGCACAGCTTGTTCATGCTGGTGCGACGGCTGTGAGCTTCCTGACGCAACGACTCGTGCAGGCTCTTGGGCATGCGGACGGTGATGACGCGGGTCGGCTCGCGGTCGTTTTCTTCGCCGGACGACTTTTCGCGGAGCTTCGCCAGCATTTGCTGGATCTCGGCGTATTCGACCGAAGTCTCAAAATGAGCCATTTCGTCCGCGGTGCCAAACATCCGACGGACGATGCCGTCGACGCCCAACACTTCGCGGAAGAACGTGACCCAATCTGGCCCGGCGTTGAACAGCTCGCTCGCGACCCGAAACACTTCCTGCTTACGGTCGACGTTCATCGGAATAATCGTGGGCATGGTCTGGGCGACTTCCATGATTGGCTCTTCCTCCTTGGCGGAATTGAAAAAGTGCGGGTTAAGCATCCTACGCGACCCGTAGGGCTGGGGTTTACCTGAATCGTTGCTATCGAGTCAAGACCAGCTTGGATGTGCAAGCAATGAAAGCACTTGCGACGATGGCATGCTAGCGTTGCTTTCGTAGCATGGCTGCCTAAGGATTGAGCACACGAAATCTGCCTAGTTATTAGGCATGTCGATTTTGCCAGGACGCGAAGTGTCCAGCTCAAAATGACCAAAGATTTTTTGTGAGGTGCCTTTTACGAGGCGTTGTGCCAAGCTGGGAAAGATATGACGCGCGAATTGCGACGCGGTGGCGACGAAGCAAAGGAGCGTTACTCGCCAAGAGGGACGAGCTAGAAAGAAGTCGCTACGGCGACAGACTCGCGCTGACGTATCCTGCCTAAGAGAAAAGGCAAGGCTTCGCGACTGCTAGCACGAAATTGAGGTAACCGGCCGAATGCGGTGATTGGCGAAAACTCGCCTCGAAAAATTCGAGGCGAGGATTGAGAACTCACTCAGGGAGTTCGCTACACGCCGAGTTCCTTTTTCACCGCCACGAATGCCGCGACGGCCGCTTCCAGATCTGGCTGCGTGTGAGCGGCTGAAATCTGCGTGCGGATGCGTGCCTTGCCGTGGGGGACGACTGGGTACGAAAAGCCGATCACGTAGACCCCATGTTCGAGCATCTTCTCGGCCATCTTCGCCGCTAGCACCGCATCACCCAGCATGATCGGCGCGATGGGGTGCTCGCCAGGAATGATGTTGAAGCCGGCGGCGGTCATCGCCTGGCGGAAGTACCGTGTGTTGGCTTCCAGTTTGTCGCGCAAGTCGGTCGAGCGCGTCAGGATTTCGAGCGCCTTGAGCGAAGCGGCCACGATCGGCGGCGGCAGCGAATTGCTGAACAAATATGGCCGGCTGCGCTGCCGCAGAAACTCGACGACTTCTTTCTTTGCAGCCGTAAAGCCGCCGCTCGCCCCGCCGAGCGCTTTGCCGAGCGTGCTGGTAATGATGTCGATCCGCCCCAGCACACCCAGATGCTCCGGCGTGCCGCGCCCGCTTTTGCCCATAAAGCCGCTGGCGTGCGAATCGTCCACCATCACTAACGCCTGGTATTTGTCGGCCAGTTCGCAAATCGCCGGCAGATTGGCCAGCGTGCCGTCCATCGAAAAGACGCCGTCGGTGGCAATCAACTTGAACCGGGCGTTCTTGGCGACCGCCTCCTGCAACTTGGCCTCCAGGTCGGCCATGTCATTATTCTTGTAGCGATACCGCTGCGCCTTGCAGAGCCGAATGCCGTCGATGATCGAAGCGTGATTCAACTCGTCAGAGATAATCGCGTCTTCAGCCCCGAGCAGCGTCTCGAACAAGCCGCCGTTGGCGTCGAAGCAGGACGAATACAGAATTGCGTCTTCGCAACCGACGAACGCGGCCAGCTTCGCTTCTAACTCTTTGTGCTGCGTTTGCGTGCCGCAGATAAACCGGACGCTGGCCATGCCATAGCCGAAGGTCTCGAGCGCTCGCTGCGCCGCCTCGATCACTTCGGGATGATCGGCCAGTCCTAGATAATTGTTGGCGCACAGATTGAGCACCGGGCGATCCGGCGCGACCTTCAAATGCGGGTGCTGAGGCGACGTGATAATCCGCTCTGGCTTATACAGCCCCGCCGCGCGAATTTCGTCGAGTTGCCGTGTCAGATGGTCTGAGAAGTCGCTATTCATAAGGTATTGCTGAGCGAGCGAAATGGGGCCGGAAATACTTTAATACGATGACTGCCAGTACCATTCAGCGAAGAAACCTGCAACGACGATTACAACGCATTGCACAATTCAAAGCGTTAATCGTGTTGGGAAGCATGTTGGGAGTGCTCTTTGTGCTGGCGTTGGTTCTGTCGTTTTTGGAGGCTGTCATTGGCAAACAATGGGCGGCTGTGGCGGTTCCCCTTGTTGTTTTCGGTGTGCCCTGGTTGCTGGATGTCTGGCTCGTCAAATCCTACTGCCGCAGGGCCGTTCTGTGCCCCAATTGCCACTGCTCCCTATGGAACTGTGGCACTGGAAACTTTAAGCCGCGTCGAATGAAGGTGCGTAGCGACATCTCCGGCTGTCCAGGCTGCGGCATACCTATTTATTAGCCTTCCGCCCAGGTCAGCACGACCTTGCCCGACTGCCCGGACAACATGGCGTCGAAGCCTTTTTGGAAGTCGCGATAGTCGAAGCGATGCGTGATGATCGGCGAGATGTCGAGCCCGCTTTGCAGCATGACGGTCATCTTGTACCACGTTTCATACATTTCGCGGCCATAAATGCCTTTGATCGTCAACATGTTGAAGACGACTGTGTTCCAGTCGATGGCCATTTCCTTTTCGGGAATGCCGAGCATGGCGATCTTGCCGCCGTGGCACATGTTGGCCAGCATATCGCGGAAGGCCGCGGGATTGCCGGACATTTCCAGGCCGACATCGAAGCCTTCTTTCATACCCAGTTCCTGCTGCACATCGGTCAGCTTCTGCGTGCGAACATCGACCGCGCGCGTCGCACCCATCTTCTTGGCAAGTTCCAGGCGATACGGATTCACATCGGTAATCACTACATAGCGCGCTCCCGCATGCTTGGCAATGGCGACGGCCATGATGCCAATGGGCCCCGCACCGGTGATCAGCACGTCTTCGCCGAGCAAATCGAACGACAGCGCCGTATGTACCGCGTTGCCGAAGGGATCGAAGATCGACTCGATATCGCGTCCCAGTGACTTTTTTCGCTCGGCGATTGTCGAGCTATTCTCAGTAGAAGCCGCAACCTCGGGATCGCCATTTTCTCGGATCGAAAGGCGATTTTCGAACTGGGCGTCGTGCACCCAGACGTTGGTTTGCGGTAGCGACAGGTATTCGGCGAACGCGCCGGGGCGATTAACGCCGACTCCCTTAGTGTCTTTGCACAGATGGCGTCGCCCAGCCAGGCAGTTGCGACAGTGGCCGCAGACGACGTGCCCTTCGCCGCTGACGATTTCGCCGACATGGAAGTCGTGTACGTTCGAGCCGACTTCGACGATTTGGCCGACAAATTCGTGTCCCACGACCATCGGCACCGGGATCGTTTTGGCCGCCCAGTCGTCCCACTTATAGATATGGACATCGGTGCCGCAGATGCCGGTGCGCAGCACCTTGATCAGCACATCGTTGATGCCGATCGTGGGAACGGGAACCTCTTCGAGCCAAAGGCCTGGCTGCGCATGGCGCTTCACGAGCGCCTGCATGGTATTCATAGCAGCGGTCCGGGGACGTTTGGAGTTGGAAAAGAGCGAAGCTTCAGTCTAGCGGGCGCATAGCTGAGGCCAAGAGGGCAGGGGAAGAAGTTCCAAGTGCCAAGTTCCAAATTCCAAGTTCCAAGTGCCAAGGAAATTAGAATGTCGAAGCTCGAAATCCGAAACAAATCCGAAATACGAAGCTCAAAGGCTCAAAACCGGGAGTTGCCCCTGCCTTGTTTCGAGATTGGTGATTTGGGCATTCGTGCTTGTTTCGGATCTCGAGCTGCAATATTCGGATTTCGCCTCGCTTGGCACTTGGAACTTGTCTCTTGGAACTTCTTCCTAGGGCCTTCTCTATCTTCCTCCTCGGCCTGCTCCGGCTAGAATGACGCCTTCCCACCTCCTCCTATCAGTGGTTCCCCATGAAAGCGATCCTGCTCGAGCAACCCGGCCACTTCAAGCAAATCGAAATCGCCAGCCCGGCCGCGCCCGGCCCCGGCGAGGCGTTAGTGAGAGTTCATCGCGTTGGTTTCTGCGGTACCGATCTCAGCGGCTATCTCGGCAAGATGCCATTTTATAGCTATCCGCGCATCCCTGGCCATGAACTAGGCGTCGAAGTGCTGGCGGTCGGCGCTGGCGTCACCAACGTCAAGCCTGGCGCGCGGTGCAGCGTC
>JAEZGD010000691.1 GCA_023417165.1 Planctomycetota bacterium | reverse complement strand
CGCTACACCTATTCGATGCAGCCTCGCATGATTTCCGGAGATTCTGGTAAATGCGTCAATACGAATCTAGGCCGTCGCCCTTAGCTCCGGCTAGAGCTAGCATCTTGCCGTTACGGCTGCGGCGTTTCGATGGTCACTGCCATGACAATGGGGGCGGAGGCGTCGGGGCCTTTGACGAGTTCGATGGTTTCGATGGGCTCGGTGCGTTTGGGCTCGATCGCCAGGTAACGCAGTTGTTGCCCGCGCACGGAGAAGGCGAACTTTGAACCGGGCACATCGACGCGGCGAATGTAGTCGGCGAAATGCTCGCCGTTGAGCAGTTCGTGGTCTTCGGTCTGGCCGTCGGCATAATGTAGGCGGACGATCATCGACACCGAACCTTTGGCGATGGCCGGATAGCCCCAACCGCTGACGCCGCCCAGCATATGAATCGCCTTGGCGGGCGTGTGGCAGGGGAGTTCGACGCGTTTAGGCATCTTCGGCGGCAGGTAGCCGGTTGGGCCATGCAGCATGATGCCATTGGCCCGGGCTTCGCCTTCGGGATCGACGAGCGCAAAAGGCACGCCGTCGAATGTCTTGGTCGACCAATCGCGGAAGATGAGTCGCTCGGCATCGGCCTCGGCCGAATAGAACATGCCACGCGTGGTCACCACGGTCGCCAGCTTCTCGAGTGGCACCGGCACGTACTTGCCTTTTTGCGTCAGGAATTCCAGCAGGTTGGCCATCTCGGGGCCTTTGATCTGCTGCTCGAAGCCTTCCGGCATCAGCGACTTGGGCGAGGCGACCATCTCTTCGATATTTTCGCGCAGGATCGCGTGCCGCTTGCCTTCGGCGTCGAACAGTTCGACGGCGGTCTTCGTTTCGGAAGCCAACAGGCCGTTGAACGCGCGACCATCGTCGGTCAGCACCGAGTACACTCGGAAGTTGCCTTCGACGCTGCGACTGGGATCGAGGATATGCGTCAGTAGCTCATGCTTGGGATGCACGGCCATGCCAGTCAGGTCGGGACCGATCTTGGTCCCTTCGCCGCTGTGCGTGTGGCACTTCGCGCACTGATTCTTAAAGATCAGTTTCCCGGCGACCGCATCGCCTGTCTGCTTGGTGAGGGGCATCATTTCGTCGAGCACCTTCTGACGATCGGCGTTCGGCAAACCGCCGCCTGCGGCCAGCAGCTTTTTCGCCCTGGCGGCGAGCTTGGCATCGGGATGCGTGGATAGTGCCTGGCGTTGATCGAGGGCCAAATCGCTGAACTGCACTTGCCCGGCTTCAATGCCATCCATCAGCGCGAGCGACCAATCGGCGCGACTGAGCAGCACGCGCAACGCCGTCGGACGCACGGTGGGTGTGACCGCTCCGAGTCGGGCGACAATTTGCTTGCCTGCTTGCGGATGCTCGCTCTTGGCCACGGCCTCTAACAATCCTTTGGCCAGCGCTGGCGAAGTGCGTGGGCCCAGCAAGTCGAGCAGCTTTTCGACCGGAGCCAGTTCGTTCTTTTGGAACTCAATCAACTGCGCAGCAGCGCTGCTGCGCTGATCATCGCTGGCATCGGCGTTCGCAACGGTCTCCGCGAAGGCCTTGGCGATCTGCGCCGCGTATTTCTGTAACGAATCGTTCTCCCACTTTCCGGCGAGCGACACCAACTGCGCACGACCTTCTGGCGAGAGATTGGTAAATAGGCTGCCGAGCGCCGCTTCCGCCGCAGGACTTAGCTTCGGAGCGTTCGCTTTGGGCCAGCCTTTCAGCAAACCGGCGATGATCGTATCCGCGTTGGGTTGCGACGCCTGCGCAAGCGATTCGAGGAGCGCGTCAATCTCGGCAGGAGTTCCGCGCGCGTAGCTTTCCGCCACAATCGCCACACGCTGGCGCGCGGCGGGCTCGAGCTTCGCCTTGTCGGCCTGCTGTGCCAGGGCCATCAGGAAGACCGAGTCTTGATTCGCGGCCGCGGCCGTGACGGCATCCAGCAGCCAACGATCACGCAGCACGGTCGGATCCATCAGTTCGGCGACGAGATCGGCTTTGCTCGGCGTATCGCTATCGGCCAGCGCAAGCAGCGCCGCCAGGCGAACTTGCCCGTTTTCGTCGCGCACACGCTGAGCAATCGCGGGAGCGTGCCGCGAGTCACAAGGCAGCGTCATGATCGCAGCGCGGCGCACGCCAGCGGACGGATGCGCCAGTGCTTTGGCGACCACCGTTGCTGCTTCCGACGCGCTGTCCTCCAGCGCGCCGAGTCCCGCCAGGGTCCAAATCGCGTGAATCGCGCCACCGTTGATGCCGGCTTCATCGACGTGCTGGTCTTTAACCAGTTCCAGTAACTGCGGCACCACGTCTTTTTGTCCGCGTTCGATCAACAATCGCTGGGCATGCTTGCGCCACAGTAAATTATCGCTTTGCAGCGCCGCAACCAGTTGCGCAGGCGTGGCGTCTTTCAGCGTCTTGATAGCATCCTTCTTTGCAGCCGAGGTATGCACCAGCCGGTAGATGCGACCATGCTTCTTGTCGCGCAGGTCGGTTTCATAGGCCGCACCTTTGCCGGTGGTGAAGCCTTGCGGCGTGGGGTTGTGCTGGACGATGAA
>JAEZGD010000681.1 GCA_023417165.1 Planctomycetota bacterium | reverse complement strand
TGCATGCTCCCCCCGCTGCCCGGTACACTGACGGGGCATGCCTCCTCCAGGGCGGAGCGTGTGCGCGTGAAGGAGGCCGAGATGACCCGCTCTCTGTGGTTGTCCGTTAAGGTCGCAAGCTGGATCGGATTCCTGGTCAGCAGCGCCACTCTTGCCGTTGCCGACCCGCCGGAAGCAAGTTCCGAGGCCGCACACCAGGCCGTGGCCGAAGCGCTGAATTACGAAGCACTCGGCCGCAACGACGAACGCGCGCGTCTGCTGCGCGAGGCCGCCGAACTGAGCGACATCGCGCAGGTGCAATGGGCCCGCGGTTATGTGCAATACAAAGACCGCTGGCTTCGCCCCGACGACATCGTTGCACAATCGCGGACCGACACACTCCTCGAAGAGTATCGCGCGCGGCGCAAACTGGCCGACGACACCGCCGCCTCGCAGTGGGAACTCGCCACCTGGTGCCGCGAACAAAACTTGCCTGAGCAACAGCGCGTTCATCTCGAGCGCATCCTGCAACTGGAACCGAATCATCCGCAAGCGCGCCAGGCGGCCGGCTTTCAGAAGGTAGATCGCTCGTGGATTCACACCAGCGAGCTCGCCACCTACCGCGAAGCGATGCAAAATCAGCGCGAAGCCTTCGAGAAGTGGCGGCCGCAATTTGATGACATGGCCCGGCGACTGCGCTCGAGGTCGGCGACGGCTCGCGCGCAAGGCGAGAAGGACCTCGTCGCCGTGACCGATCCCAACTGCATTCCCGCGCTGGAAGCGCTCTTATGCGGTAAGCAGGAACTGCTGGCGCTGAAGGGGATCGAGTGCTTACAGCGCATCGACCATTTGCGATCGACTTTAGCGCTGGCTCGCCAGGCGATCTATTCGCCGTGGCCAAGCGTGCGCGAACAAGCGGCCACCGTGCTAAAAAGCCGCCCGCGCGATCAATACGTGCCGCAATGGATCGCAGCGCTCGGCACGCGTATCGAAGCCAGCGTGATCATCACGCCGATCAGCGAGCGCTGGGCCGTCGAGCGCAAACAATTCTCTACCGAGACGCAGTTCGCCTATCAGCAATTTACTTGGGACGCCTCGCGCGCGGTCACAGTCGCTCCAATCAGGATGGGTCCCCACGATCAAGGAGCATCGATCAAACTCAACCCAGACAAAGCAGATCTGTTCATGTTCCGGCGACTGGCGGCCATCAACCTGCTGCGTGAAGAACTGAATGACCGCTTGTTGCAGGCGCTCACCCTGGCCACCGAAGCCTCGCCAGGCGATTCGCCGCAGGCGTGGTGGAAGTGGTGGCAAACCGAAAACGAGTTGCACGCTGGTGAGAAGGGTTACGAGTGGCAGTACTACCACGAATATGCCGGTCCCACCTTTTATGCCCACGTGAATGTGGACATGCCTTCGTGCTTCCCTGCTGGCACGCCTGTCTGGACCATCGAAGGTCGCAAAGCGATCGACAAGATTGTCCCCGGCGATTTGGTGCTGGCGCGCGACGTGGAGAGTGGCGAGTTGGCCTATAAAGCGGTGCTACAAACCACGGTCCGCCCGCCTGCCAAGATGGTGTGTATTGAAGCAGGCGACGATATCAAGCTCACCGCGACGGGCGGCCATCGCATGTGGGTCTCGGGCGAAGGCTGGGTTCGCGCGCGGCAGCTCAAGTCGGGTCAGCCGCTGCACACGCTTGATGGCGCGGTGCTCGTCAGTCATGTACGCGAGTGCGCCGATGCCGAGGCGTATAACCTCGTCGTCGCCGACTTTCACACGTACTTCGTTGGTGACGCCAAGATCCTGTGCCAAGACCATCTGATGCCGCGGCCCACGAACGTGGTCGTGCCAGGCTTGGCCGCGCCGTAGGCAACTCGATCTTTACTAGCCCGCAGCGCCAGCAAGGGAAGAGGTTTGCCGATTCCCTTTGGTCGCCGCGGGTTCGTAGATGGCGTGCAGCGCAAACAGGACACGCTTTACGCCGCCACGGTACTTAGGACGCTAATTGGGTGCACGCATACCTCAACCCTCGCTCGCGCGTCGGGCTAGTAAGGGAAGAGCGCGCTATGGCGATGACGCAGAATGCGAGCGCGGCGAGAGCTTGCTTGTGGCGTTGATTAACTTCGCGACCAGCGTGTCGGGCGCGGTCATTTCGGCCGAGACATCGACCGCGAAGCCCATTTGCAAATCGATCAGCTTGGCCGGCTTGGCGTCGAGCAGAATCTTTGTCTCGCCGTTGACCGCGAAGGTCCGTGGCTCGCCAGTCTTCTTATCGATAATGATCAGCGTCTCTTTTTCAACGCTGGTGACTTTGCCTTGATGCGTGCTGGGTGCGGCGGCGTTGGCCGCCGAGAGAAAAGAAGACATCAGCGCTCCGGCCACGAATGCCAACGTAAAGGCAAGATGGTTGCGAAACATACGGTGCTCCTTTCGTAGCTTGGCTATCAGCCGCGCTGGCCGTTGCACGACCAATTGCGCTGCCTCGCGGCCCACCGCAGCCATCGCCGCGCGGGCGGTAATTTCACGTCCCCCGAAGAAGAAAGCACCTCGCGTGCCAGAGCAGGTTATTTGTGTCCGCCCTGCCATCACTATGGGCGGCAGAACGAACAGGAGAGGGAGCAACCTTCCCGTTCGATTCTTATTCCATAGCCCATCAACCCGCTGAAAACGGTGAGCCCGCCTGGACGGTACACATGCGATTCTAAGAAAGTTCGCATGGTCCAAATCAGGAACGACTCAAAACGGTTCGCCGAAAAGCATTCCTACTAAAATTGCGAGAATCGCCAGGATAGATAATGCACCATATAGGGCAGCCAGACGTGGATAGACGGCCTTCACCTTCCGCCACCTATGAAACGCGAAGATTGCATAGAGCACTATCAGCAAAAGCATCAACCATTGCATCACACCTGCTCCTACAATGCACTATTGCGACTGACCAATGGTGGCACAACTCTACGAAACTACTAAGGAACACTCTCGAATGGCACTAGTGCTGTGCCGACCGTGCTGCGAATCCACCGCCAAGACTTGACCGACCGCCATGGTGCCGGCTCGCCGCGCCGCCTTGTAGCCCACCTTCACTATTCGGTTGCGGAACGCCACGCAAAAAGCCCGGCACCATCCAAGGTACCGGGCGATTTGTTGTTCAGACTGTAGATTTTGCCCGCGAGACACGCAGACGCCGTTACAGCAGATGGCTTTCCAGCAGCAGACGCATCTTGCGCATCTCGCTGTAGTGATCGATATCCGGCATTTCGACCATGTTCACGCTCAAGGCGCGGTTGTACTTCACCTTTTGCAACTGCGTGATCAAGCGACCGTATTCCACCTCGCCTTGGCCGACACGCACCTGCAACTGCTTTTTGCTGGTATCGCGCAGGTGAACGTGATAGACGTACTTCATCAGCTTGTCGACGTTTTTGTTGTTGTGCGGACCGCAAATATAGTGGCTGGGATCGAGCGTCACGCCCAGTCCCTTGCAGTTATCGCACAGCACCACCACCGTATCGGGATCTTCCGACAGGCGGCCGACCTGGCTCTTGATGCTGACGCGCACGCCTTGCTGCGTGGCGATGCCGGTCAGCTTGCGTAAGCGCTCGACTTCTTCGTTAAAGGGCGTGCCCAGCTCGCCGGAAGGCATCGTCAGCGTGACGACCTTGGTGGCTTTGGCCAGCTTGCAGATCGCTTCAAACTGCTGATAGTACTCTTCGCCTTGGGCTTCGATTTGGACGTCATAGGCGACGATATCGAGCCGCTGCGTGGCCCGGCAGGTAGCGATGGCCTTTTCCAAATCGGCGGCAATTTCCGACGGCCTCAACTGAATGCCATGCTCGTGCAGCGCCATCTCAACGTACGAATATTCGAGCTCGACCAGGCGATCGAGCGCATCTTGCAAGGGCAACTGATAAAAGCACTCCGTGGTGGCAGCTACGATCACCGCAGCACTCCTTTGTGAACGGCATCAAGGTCGAGAAAGCAGTCCGACGGCCAAAAACGCCGACTGGGACCGCCCGCGCTTGCTGGGGCGCACTTCGAGGTAAAGCTAGCAGCGACTACAAGATACGCCAAGGCGGCGTTTCGTCGCTCGGTCGGTAGCTTAGCGATTACGCCCAGGACCGGCAAGACGAGCGAACCGCGACGCAAGCGCCCCGCGATCCGCCGCATAAAGCCCCTCCAACCTGCAGGACTACCCTACGCGAGACTGGGTTGCGAACTACAATACATGCACCTGGGCGTCCGCAAGCCCCCGTTTTGCCGTAGGAGTATCGAGATGAGCCTGCCCACCGACCCGCAAGGGAAGCAAGAAATTCCCTCGCCGATCACCAGCCCCCCTGCCCGCATGGCCAACGGGCCGACTCCCATCATCATTCAGCAGCCCGCCAGCCGCTGGGGAACCTTCTGGAGCCGCATTGGCTGGGCGGGATTTTTGTTCTGCGCGATCTCGCTGATCAGCTTGAAGGTCAAGCTCGACAATTATTTCGACACCAGCGGCGGCATCACCGAGAAGTTTCATTCCGGCAGCACCAACGTCAGCACGCAAGACAAAATCGCCATCATCACGGTCAGCGGCGCGATTCTGGATGGCGATGGCTTCGCCAAAAAGCAGATCGAAAAGATTCGCAAGGACGATCACGTCAAAGGCGTGGTACTGCGCATCAACTCGCCTGGCGGATCGGTTTCGGGCAGCGACTTCATCCTGCATCATCTGAAACAGCTGCGCAAAGAGAAGCTCGAAAAGCATTCCACCTTTCCGCTGATTGTCAGCATGGGCAGCATGGCGGCCAGCGGCGGCTATTACGTGGCGATGGCGGTCGAGGACCAACCGCAATCGATCTATGCCGAACCGACCACCACCACCGGCTCGATCGGCGTGATGATTCCGCACTATGACATCAGTGGCCTGCTGGAACAGTACAAAGTCAAAGACGACACCATCGCCACCCACCCGCGCAAGCTGATGCTGAGCATGACCAAAGAGATGTCGCCCGAAGAACGCGAGCTGGCGCGGAACTATATCAACGACGCCTTCGGTCGCTTCAAAGAGATCATCAAAGAGGGCCGCCCGCACTTCCAAAAGGATGAATCCGCGCTGGACGAGCTGGCCACTGGCGAGATCTTTACGGCCAAAGCCGCCAAGAAAGCGGGACTGGTGGACGAGATCGGCTTTGTCGAAGACGCCATCGCACGCGTCGCGGAACTGGCCAATCTCGACAAGGACCAGGTGCGCGTGGTGAAGTAT
The DNA here is from genome assembly GCA_023417165.1 of Planctomycetota bacterium. GTDB lineage: Bacteria > Planctomycetota > Planctomycetia > Pirellulales > Pirellulaceae > JAEZGD01. The sequence goes on along the minus strand of JAEZGD010000681.1, from coordinate 110 downwards.
GAAAGCCCCGCGAGCTTGTTCGATCTTGGTTTCGCGCAGTCGTCGGCCCGCGGCTCGCATCTAGAAGCCCTGTTTGAGTTAAGCACGCCGCGCGCTTATTACATGTGCAC
>JAEZGD010000665.1 GCA_023417165.1 Planctomycetota bacterium | reverse complement strand
CTATGAATCGGACCAAGAATGGCTGGTCTTCGCTAAGACAGCAACCACGACTTCGCAGGCGGTTGTATTCGATGATGTGGTCGGTTCGCGCTGTGGAGAGTTTATCTTCCTGCCGCGAAGCCGCCTGGCCGAGCTTAAAGAAATTGAGCCGCTGCTCGCCCAACCTTCGATTACTACGCTTCAGCGGTTCTTCGCTCATTTCGGCGGCCTGCGAATCAGTATGCCGCATCTGGGCGGAACATTCTTTCTGCCACATCCGATACCGTGCCCACCCGAAATGCTCACTGCCAAGCGAGCCGCTTCACGCTGGCGAGGCGCGCCGAGTTTCTACGTCATCGACCACTGCAACTATCTGCTCCTCAATCAGCAAGGCGAAGTCGGCTATCTCCCGATTGAACCCGGCCAGCGTATTCGCCATCATGCCGACAGCTTCGAGTCGTTTCTCGACCAATGGCTAATCCAGTTAAGCTAAGCCCGGCACATGAGAGTGCGTTGGCCTGACCGTCACGCAGAAACACGCGATGAGCAATAGCGAGCCAACGGATATCGATTTCCGCGGACGGCTATGCTGGCGCAGTTGGTACTGCGTCGGATGGGCGTTCGTTTTGCTCGCGTTGGCAATTCCAGCGGCAGTATTGCTCGTCGCCAACACTCGGCTGCTCGGGACCGATTACCACCTGGTGCGCGTGCTCGCGGCCGTCGTTTTGGTCGGAGTGACGGCGGGATTGAGCATCGCGCTGGGGCTGATCGTGTGGCGGATTGCGGTCGGCCAGATCGACCATCAGGAGGTTTCCGCCAGCGGATTCCAAGCGCACTTTGGTTTGTGGTCGGGCTTTATTCCTTGGAGTCGCGTGAGAGACGTTCGCATCGCGCGCAGGTACTTCTCGCGGCGCTATGACATTGTCGTCGACTGGACGACACTGCGTGGCTTCGCCGTCACAGGCGTGTTTCGCACCGACGCGGGAATGTCGCTCGAAGAGGCAGAAGCCTTGATGGACGCTGTGCGAACTCGCCTGAGTAGTAGCGACGACTCCTAGCCAGCCGAAGGCGAAAGCGGCTCACCTGGACAGGTGCTAGCAGCCGACCACCGCGCCAGCAGCGCCCCGCTATCGCGGGATTGCTGGCATTTGCGGCAGGAATACTGGATGGGCGGAGCGGCGGGATACGATAGTTAGAGAGGTGGCGGTCTCTCTAGTTTGCGCAGGCCGCCTGGTTCAGCGATGGTTGGGTGGCGAGCGCTCTTGCTGGCGGCTTGACATCAACAGTACGATGGCGACCTCCAAGGATGGATGTCGCCGGATAGGTACACGGATGTACGGATGGGGGCCAAGATTGCGGCTGTTCGCCGCGCTCGCGCTGCTAGCGTGGAGTGCTGCGCCCGCGGTCCGTGCCAGCGAAGTCGATGATCGCTATGCGGTGGCGGCTGGCTTGTATGCCGAACAGCGCTATGATGCGGCGGTGGGCGACTTTCGCAAGCTGCTGGCCGACTTTCCCGAGCATCCGCTGGCTGCGAGTGCGCGGTTCTTTTTGGCCGAATCGCTGCTGCAAACCGGCGAATATGATGCGGCTGCGACCGAGTTCGGCGAATTCATCGCCAGTCATCCACAACACCGCTTCGCCGCCCAGGCGAGCTTTCGGATTGGCGAATCGGCCTATTTGCGGGGCGATTACCGACAGGCGTTGCCCAAGCTGCAAGCGTTTGTCGCCACACATGGCAATCACAAGCTGTGCGAGTACGCGCTGCCATACTTGGCCGACTGCCAGCTCGATCAAAAAGATCTCGCCGCCGCCCAGGCGAACTATCAGCAAGCGCTGAAAGCGTTTCCCGCCGGCGCGCTCGCAGGCGAATGCCGCTTGGGCCTCGCCCGCGTGGCGGAAGAGCAGGGGGATGCCCGCGAAGCGCAGCGTTTCTATGAGTTCGTCGCGCAGCGCAATCAACAGCCGCTCGCCGACGACGCGAAGTTGCGACTCGGTCGCTTGCTGCATCGCCAGCGCGATTTCATTTCCGCGATCGCGCAGCTCGAACCACTGGCCAAGCAAAGCACGGCCACACCGCAGCGAACTGCCGCCCGTTACTGGCTGGGTCACGCGCTCACGCAGCAAAAGCAAGCTGCTGCCGCGCAGAAATGGTGGCAACAAGCGATCGACGAAGATCCCACACACGAGCTTGCGCCCGCGATGGCCCTGGCTTTGGCCGAATCTCTCGCCGCGGCCAACAAGCTGACGGCGGCGCGCGAGTGGTGCGAGCGCATCGGTCGCGAATGGCAACAATCGTCGTACGCCGACGACGCGCTCGCGCTGCAAACGCATCTCGCTCTGGAAGCCGAGCAGTTTGCCGAAGTGATGACACTGGCGCGCACGTTCGCCGAGCGTCACGCCAAGAGCCCGCTGGGGCCGCAGGTGCAAGAAACGCAAGGTCGAGCGCTGCTAGCGCAACAAAAGTTCGCGGAAGCCTGCGAAGTGTTCGCCCCGCTGGCGGCCAAGGCCTCGCCCGAGCAAGCCCACTTGCCGTATGCGTTGGCGCTGGCGCAACTCGGCGCGAAGCAATTCGATGCGGCGCTCGCAACGCTGGCGAAAATTGATCCGAAGGCGGCCAACGAAGAGGTGCAAGCTGGCGTGCTGGCGACGCAAGGATCGGCGCTCGTGGCACTCGGCCGCGGCCAAGAGGCGCTCGCGCCCCTCAAGCAATACATCGCGGAACATGCCGACGGTCTGGATGCCACGAAGTGCCGCGCGCAACTGTGCGTGGCTTACGCACAAGCACAGCAGTTCGCCGAGGCGCACACCGCCTGGCAAGCGTTGCAAAAGCACGCGGCTAAAGATCCCACGTTTTTGCCCACGACGTTGTACCTGGCCGAAGCGGCGGCGGAAGCCGGCCAGCACAGCGCCGCCCAGACGTGGTTCGAGTTTCTTGCGCAAGAGCAACATCCCCAGGCGACGCGCGATCGCGCGGTGGCGGGCCTGGCATGGCTGGCGCAACAAGCAGGAACGCCGGCGGCGGCGAACCAGCAACTCGATAAAGTCCTGGCAAAACAGCCGAAAAGCCCGCAAGCGGCCGATTTGGCGCTGCGTCGCGCCCAGAACTTTGAGCAGGCTGGCGAGCACGACAACGCCCTGGCCGCCTATCTCGCCTGGGCGAAGGAATATCCGGATTCTGAGCAGTTGCCTGAGGCTTTGTTCGGCGCGGCGCGTGTGCACGACCATCTCAATCAAGATCGCGAAGCGCTCGCGCTGCTGGAACGACTCCTCAAAGATCACGACGACTATCCGCGCAAAGACGCCGCGCTGTACCAGATCGCGTGGGTGCTGCTCGATCTCGAGCGACGCGACGAAGCGGCCAGCTACTTTGCGAAACTACACGACGATCATCGTCAGAGCGTGTACTGGTCGAACGCGACGTATCGGTTAGCCGATCATCGCGTCCGCAACAAGCGTTATGAAGAAGCCACCGCGCTCTTGGACGAACTGCTAGCCGCGACGACCGACGCCGAGATGCAATGCTATGCGTTGTATCTGCAAGGCCAGGCGGCCGCCTCCGCGCAAAAGTGGGAGCAAGTGGCAGCGCCCCTCGAACGCTTACTCGCCGAACACCAGCGTCACGAACTGCGCCCGCTCGCGGAATACTGGTTAGCCGAGGCCGACTATCGCACCGGCAAGCTGCGCGAAGCCGGCGCGCGATTGGCCGATCTGAGCACGCGACTAGCCGGACGTAACGATGACTGGCTGCCGATGGTGCCGCTCCGTCAAGCGCAGGTGCTCGCGCACGAACAGCGTTGGCAAGAGGCGCACGACCTGGCGGCCACCATCGCCGAGAAGTATCCGAACTTTCGCCAGCAGTACGAGGTCGACTATCTGTTGGGACGCGCGCTGGGCGCACTGGCCAAGTTTGAAGCCGCCCGCGCGGCCTACGATCGCGTGGTGCAATCGCCGATCGGCGGCCGGACCGAAACGGCCGCGATGGCGCAGTGGATGATCGGCGAAACGTACTTTCAACAAGAGAAGTACGACGAAGCGATCGCCGCCTATCATCGGGTCGAACGGCTGTTCGGCTTCGAGCGTTGGCAAGCCGCGGCCATTTTGCAAGCTGGCAAGTGCCACGAAGCGAAGGGCCGCTATCGCGACGCCATGCAGATGTACGCGCAATTGCTCAAACAGCATGCGCAGACGAGTTTTGCGACCGAAGCTTCGCAGCGTTTGCGTGTCGCTCAGCAGCGCGCCGCGAATGTTTCCAATCGCCTGGAATAAGACTGCCGCCATGAAATATCACGTATTGCTCGCGATCTCGATCCTTGCCTTGACGAGCGCCATGGCCTTTGCGCAAGACGGCTTGCCGCCTCCTGCGCCGACGCCGCTGCCCGCAGAAGTCGCCGCTGCGCCAGCCGCGGGCGAACAGATGATTCCCACGCGCAATCTGCTCGGTCTGCTGCGCGATGGCGGACCGTTGATGATTCCGATCGTCGGTTCCAGCGTGGTGCTGTTGGTGTTCGTGTTCGAGCGTTTGATCATGCTGCGCCGCCCGCGCGTGATTCCACGCCCGTTCGTGAAGCGCTTCTTGGAGCAGCTCGGCGCTGGCCAACTCGATCGCGAATCGGCGCTAGAGTTGTGCAACGAAAACAAAAGCCCCGTCGCCGAGGTGTTTGCCGCGGCGGTGAAGAAGTGGGGCCGCCCGGCAGTCGAAGTCGAACAAGCGATCATCGACGCCGGCGAGCGCGTGACGCATGGTTTGAAGAAGTACTTGCGCTTGTTCAACGGCATTTCGACATTGTCGCCACTCTTGGGTTTGCTCGGAACCGTGACCGGCATGATCGCCGCGTTCAACGTGCTGGCGCAAGCCTCGGCGATGGGGCGGCCCGAGATGCTGGCCGCAGGCATCAGCGAAGCGCTGATTACAACTGCTGCGGGCTTGATGGTGGCGATCCCCGCGCTGAGCGCCTATTTGTATTTCGTCGGGCGCGTCGACCGCTTGATCGTCGAACTCGATGCGCTCGGTCAGCAGGTGGTCGATGTGATCTCAGCCGAAGCGCTGAACGAGACCGGCAAGTCGCGCAAGAAAGCGGCGTAAGGAGATCGCACCATGCCGCTAAAAAACCTGGCCGACGAGCAACCCACGATGAACTTGACGTCGATGATCGACGTGATGTTCCTCTTGGTGATCTTTTTCATGGTCGGCGCGAAGTTCTCCGACACCGAGCGGAGTATGTCGGTGCGCGTGCCGCAGGTCGCGGCCGCCGGACCGATGACCGCCGCGCCGGCCAAACGCGTGATTAATGTGTATCAGGATGGACGCATCTCGCTCGATCGACAAACCGTGACGATAGCGGAGTTGAAATCGCAACTGGCTGCGGCTCGTCAAGAGTACGCCCGCCTGGGCGTGGTGGTGCGCGGCGACGGGCTGGGCGCGTATCAGAATGTGGCCAGCGTATTGGCAGCTTGTCGCGAAGCAGGCATTGCCGATTTAGGAATCTCGGTGCGCATCGCCCAAGACGGCGACACCACGCAGCGTTAACCAGAGGACCTATGCTGCTCACCATGCCGCTGCTGATCGCCGAGACCACTTGGGGCGCGCAGCTCCTGGCCGGGGTCCTCTGGACCGGCCTGGGCGGGCTGACCATTGCGCTTGTCGTGCTGATGCGCACGCGGTGGGGACACGCGCGTCCGCTCTCGAAATGCATCGCGCTGTCGATCTATGCGCATGTGCTGCTGATGACCTATGCCTATGGCACCAAGCTGGTCATTCCCGAACTGCCAGGCGATAACGCCGACGACATCGTCAACCTGAAACTGGTCGCCGGTGAGGAACAGGACCAGGCCCCCGACGCCGGGCAAGCTCACCTGGCCAAGACGCCTGCGCCGTGGGAACAGTTGAGCGTTGAAACGCCCGAGGCATTTTCGCTGGCCGAGCCCGCGCGGCTGGAGACGCGCATCGACACGCCACCGCCGCCACCGCTCGAGCGTCCCACCGATCCGCCGGAGGTAGCGCTACCCACGCCGCCCACGCCTGAAATGAAAACGCCTGCGCCACCGGACGAAGAGCTGCCAGAACTCGATACCAAGCCGATGGCGGTCGCCGCCGCGCCGATCGAAGTTCCTGCGGTGCAACGGCGCGAACAAGTCGAATCGCTGATGCCATCGACGGCTGGTCCAGATCGCCTTTCCACCAGCGCGCGCGATCCTGCGCAGTCGCCAGCGATCGCACTTCCTGCGCCCGATGCCGGCGCGCAGTTGCAACAGCTTACCGATCTGTTAACGACACAAAATCTGGCAGAAGCGATCGCCGCGCGCAGCGATCGCTTGCAAAGCGTCGGCAATCCCGATCACTCGGCCGCGGACGCGGACGAAACGCGCGTGTTGCAAGGCGACGGCGTGGCGATTGTGCATCGCCAGATGACGCGGCGCGTACCGAAACGCTTGGCCGATGGCGAGCCGGTGCCCGAACTGTATCGCATGCGCGTTGCTCCCGATCGCAAGCGTCTGGCGCGCCGCCTAGGCGGGACGAAAGCTTCGGACGAAGCGGTCGAAGCGGCGATTCGCTGGCTCTCGCAGAATCAGGACGACGACGGGCGCTGGAGCGCCAGCCGCTTCGGCGCTGGCGACGAGCGCAAAGTGCTCGGCCACGATCGCCAAGGCGCCGGCGCGGATGCCGACACCGGTATCTCGGCGCTGGCGCTGTTATCGCTATTAGGGGCAGGGCACACGCATCTCGAAGGCCCTTATCGCGAGAACGTGCAGCGTGG
>JAEZGD010000631.1 GCA_023417165.1 Planctomycetota bacterium | reverse complement strand
ACTCGGGCACGTGCGCGTGCGGCGGCAGTTGGGCGATGGTTGCGACCAGCACGCCAATGTCTTCGGGACGCAGCATCGTCGCCCGGCGTTCTTCGCTGACCGGTTGCGGGCGATGTTCGAGAATCGGCGTGTCGACCTCACCAGGATAGATATTCGTGATGCGAATGCCGTTGGCCGACTCTTCGCCCCAGGCACTGGTACCCAGGCCAGTGACCGCGAACTTCGAAGCGTTATAAGCCACGCCTCCCAGCGGCGCGGCGCGCTTGCCGCTGACCGACGACACGATAAAGATCAGGCCGTCCTTTCGCGCGCGCATCTGCGGCAGCACTTCGTACAAGCAGTTGTAAACGCCGGTGACATTGACCGCCATCACTTCATCCCACTGCTCGGGACGCATCTCGTGCAGCATGCGATTCTTGATATTCATGCCGGCCGAGCAGACCAGAATATCGATCTGCCCCAATTCTTTGGCCGCCCAGGCGAACAACGTTTGGACGCTCTCGCGGTTGGCGACATCGACGCCGTGCGTCAGCATCGGTGGCGTGCCGGTCCAGGTCGCCGCCGCTTCATGCAGCTTGTCTTCGCGTCGTCCCGTGATGGCTACCCGGCAGCCCGCTTCGGCTAATGCCTTGGCGATGCCCCAACCAATGCCGGTCGCCCCACCGGTGATTAACGCGGTCTTTCCCGTCAATGCAGACATGCGTGGCCGCCCCTGAAGGTATAAGGTGAATTTGCAAGAAATGTCAAAATCATAACAAACCGGTCGCCGCCTCGGCAGTTGTGACAAGTCCCTTCTTGCGGGTGCGATAACCGCGACGAATAATGACAACAGCGGCTTCGCGTACCGCCGTCGGGGGAAACACCTTCCGCTGACCTACTCGCACAGACGATTCGCATGGCCGCCGAAGCAAAGCAACTCGACGACACCATCGAAATCGTCACCCCCGAGAACATCGCTTTCGAGTATCGCGTGGCCGGGCCATTTCGCCGCGTGTTGGCCTATCTGCTCGACGTCGCGGTGCGGCTGGTGATCCTTGTCGTCCTCTCCATGGCCCTCTGCTTTGGCCTGGGTTGGCTGGTCGGCGATATGGTGACCGGCGTGATCTTAATCGCCTATTTCATCATTCACTGGCTGTACGGCGGGCTGTTCGAAACCTTTATGAATGGCCAAACGCCCGGCAAGCGCCTGCTGGGCATTCGTGTGCTGACTGTCGAAGGTCAACCAATTAACGGTATGCAAGCCGTGATGCGCAACATCCTGCGCGCCGTCGACGAAATGCCGCCGCTGCCTATTCAGGCGTTTCCGTGGCTGGAACAAAGCCTGGACGAGGCCACCAACGTTCCTGTTGCGTACTTTATTCCGACGTTTGTCCTGGGTCTGGTCGTGATGGCGTCGAACCGCCGCTTTCAACGCCTGGGCGATTTGGTCTGCGGCACGATGGTGGTGATCGAAGAGCGCCATTGGCTCAGCGGCGTGATCAAGCTCGAAGACCCGCGCGCCGCGCAATTGGCCGAATACATTCCGGCGAACTTTGTGGTGAATCGTTCGATGGCGCGCGCCATTTCGTCGTATGTCGATCGGCGACGCTTCTTTTCGCCAGCGAGGCGTCGCGAAGTCGCGCGCCACCTGGCCGAGCCGCTGCTGACGCTATTTCAACTGCCGGCTGACACCAGCCACGACTTGCTGTTATGCGCGCTGTATCATCGCACGTTTGTCGCGCAGCGCGCCGACGAAGCGACGTTCAAGCCACAGCCCCTCGCCGTTGGGCGTCCGGCCGATCCATCGCAACCCGCGCACCCCAGCTGGTAAGGAGCATTTCGCATGAAAGTTTCCGAACTGCTGGAATCGCGCCGCCGCAATTGGCAAGAGTTGGAAGCGTTGTGCGATCAGATCCAATCGGCCAGCACTGTGCATGGCCCCATGTCGTTCTTGCTGGCGCCGCTGCGCTGGTTCAGCAAGCAGACAGGTCCCACTCGGCGCACTAGTTTGCCGCCGGCAGCTTTCGCCCGGTTCTCGCAACTTTATCGTTCTGCGTGCGCGGATTTGGCGCTGGCCGATGCCTATCAATTGCCTCCCAATACCGTGCAGTATCTGCATCGGCTGGTGGGTCGAGCGCATAACCAACTCTATCGCAGCCGCAAATTTCAATGGGAAGAATGGGGCGAGACGTTGCTCCATAAAGTGCCGCAAACGGTGTTCAACGATCGTTGCGTGCAGTTCACATTCCTGCTGTTTTGGGGCATTTTCCTGCTTTCGGCAGCGCTTGCCTATTCCGAAAATTATTGGCCGGAGTTCGCCGAGCAGTACGTCGGTCGCGAGAATCTCGAAAACATGGAAGAGATGTTCGGCGACGAATTGCAGGCCGATCCGCGCCAGCGGTTTGGCATGGCCGGCTTTTATATCCAGCACAACACGGGCATCGGTCTGAAATGTTTTGCCTTTGGGCTGTTGGTTGTGCCTGGCATCATGGTCACGGTATTTAATGCCGGTGTGCTGGGAGCGTCGTTTGGCTATATGGCGCGCGAGTCCGTGAAGGAATCGACCAGCACGCATTTTTTTGAATTTGTCACGGCTCATGGTCCTTTCGAACTGACCGCGATCGTGCTGGCCGCAGGCGCAGGCTTGCGCTTGGGGTTGGCATGGATTTATACCGGCGGGCTCTCGCGCGAGGACTCGCTGCGACGCACCGCGCGCGACGCCATGCCGATCATGGGCTGTTCGATGATCTTGTTCTTTCTGGCCGCCTTGATCGAGGGCTTTTTATCGCCTTCGGAATTGCCTTACTGGATCAAGGCGTCGGTGGCGGTGATTTCAAGCGCGCTACTGGCGTTCTATTTTCTGATGCTGGGGATGCCGCGGAGGAGCCTCGATGCAGCTTGATCGCACGCGCATCGCCGTGCGGGAACGCAGCGGCATTGAAATCCTCGACATGTCCCTGCACGTGGTGCGCGCTTATTTTCGCCCCTGGCTCCAGGCGACGTTGCTGGGCGCACTGCCGTTCATCCTGATCAATGCCGCCTTGCTGTGGCCGCTGTGGCTCAATCCGGACGGCGAGTTTCCCTGGCGTTACATCTGGCTGATGGGTGTGTTGGTGTTCATCGAAGCCCCCTGGGCGACGGCAATCCTGACGACTTACTTGGGCGCGGCCGTGTTTGACGAAGGGATCAACGTCCGTAAAGCGGCTCAAGAAACCTGGCGGCGCTGGCCGCAAATGCTGTGGTGCCAAGGCATCGTGCGCGGCATTGTGCCGGCGCTGGTGCTGGTGGCGATCTCGCGGCAGTACGAAGAAGTTAACTGGTTGATTGACGGCTTCCTGCTATCGGTCTTATCGCTCTACGTCATGGCGCTGCGTGCTTTCCGCCCGTTCATTAACGAAATCGTCCTCCTGGAGCGCAATCCGCTGCGAGCCAAGACCGCGCAAACCATCACCGCCGGCAAGCGTTCGAAGTATCTGCACGATCCGAGCGGTGGCGACTTGGTCGTGCGATGGATGGGCGCGGCCTTTGTTGGATCATTGATGGCGATGGCCTTTGTGCAAACCGTGGTCGTACTGCTCGGCATGTTGTTTGGGCAGTGGCAGTGGGGCTGGCTGATGCTGCACGTGGGCTTTCCCCTGGGACTGTGGCTGACGGCCGGCTTTCTGGGAG
>JAEZGD010000552.1 GCA_023417165.1 Planctomycetota bacterium | reverse complement strand
GCCGTATGTCGAGCAAGGCTGGAAGTTCACCGCGCTGCAAGTCGCCAAAGAAGACGACAAGAAAGACGAAACGACCGTCGATGCGGCCGCGCTACGTGTTTCGTTTCAAACCGAGCGCCCGCTATTTCCGTACCGCGAACCCGATATGACCGCGCAGCTCGACAAGCTAAACGCCAAAGAGCGTTTGCTGCGGATCTATTTCCTGGCCGACAAGCGTTACACCGGCGAGTTGACCCAGGAAACGCCTTGGACGGGGCGCGTGGCGTGGTCGGGCAAGCTTGACGAAACACAAAGCAACCAAGTCCGCGAGAAGCTCGGCTTGCCAGAGGAAGAGTCGCCGACGTGGTGGTTGACCGAATTCGAAGACAATTGGCCCTATCGTCCCGCGCCGGCCGACCTGTACTTTGCCGCGAGCGACGATCAAAGCACTGTGAAGCGCCCGCCGATCATCGTGCAGCTCTCCAGCGGCCCGCTCGATGCTATGCCGTTCGTGATCGCAATCGCGCTGCTCGTTCCCGCGCTGTGGCGACGCCGCGCGACAAATTAAGCCGCGGACGCACGCCGTGGCAAGGCGGAACCGAGTGGGCGACGCTCGAGATACAACCACAGTGCGATCGCGCATGCCAGGAACAAAAAGCCGACCCACTGCGACACCGTAAACGGCGTCCCGGCGAAGCCACCTTCGTCAACGCGCACCACTTCCAGCAAAAAACGCGAGATCGGGTGCAGCGTTAGCATCAGCGCCACCACTTCGCCATCGCGCCGCCGAAACGGATAATAGAACCACAACACGGCCGCCAGCAGCGCGGCATCGATCGCACTATAAATCTGTGTCGGATGCACCGGCAAGCTGCGCGGCGGTAAGGCGGTAAACTCAATCTCGGGCAACTGATTGATACGCACGCGCGTCGGTTGGCCGGCGGCCTGATTGGCTTCGATCTGCCGGGCGAGCTCGCTAAAGACGCGCCGCACGTCCTCCATCGAATGCACCGGGAACGCGCCGACCTGCTGGACCACATCGCCCACGCGCAGCCCGACCTGCTCCGCCTGGCTGCCAGGCACCACTTCCGCGACGACGATCTCCGTGCGTTCTGAATCGGCATCCTTCTTCGCAATCAGCCGTGCGCCGAACAAATGGCCGCTCGTCAGTTGATCGACATAGACCGGCGCTTCGGGCGGAAAACGCAGCGCCAGCGGCAACTCGCAGTAGCCGCCATAGCAACAACCGTTCAGCAAACAGCCAACGCGACCAATCGCCAGGCCGACCATCATGCTTGGCGCGACCACATCAGCAATCGCCAGCGGCGGCAGCTTGCGAACGGCGCAAAACGCCACCAGCGCCGCCAGCGCTCCGATCGCTGAACCGAAGACGACGAGGCCGCCTTCGGTGAAGCTCAGCACCTTCATGATCGTCGCGCCGAGGTCGTCGGAAGCAAACTGCTCGTCCCACTTCTGAATCACATAGAACGCCCGCGCGCCGACGACGCCTGCGATGCACATCCACAGCGCCAGGCTAAAGATGATCTCAGAATCGAGCCCCATTCGTTTCGCGCGCGAGGCGGCCATGCCCACGCCTGTCACAATGGCGACCAACATCATCATGCCATAGCCGCGAATCGGCACGCCTAGCGGTGTACCGTCGGGACCGATCTCTTCAATGCGCGGCGCGACAAAGGCAATCATTGCCGCCACCAGCAGCATCAGCGGCAGCGAACCCGAAAGCTCTTTCTTCTTCTCTGGCAAGCGCGACAACAGCGCGGCCCACACCAGACAGACGACAATCCAGCCCGCCAACGCCCACCCCAAGCCAAACACGGGCCAGCCGGCGATGGCGTGCGGGATATGAAACAGCGTTTGAAGCATGACGAGGACTGCTTAAGACAAAGGAGAAAGAAGTCGGTTGTCGATCAATCGCGTCGTGCCGACGCGTGCTGCAATCAACGCGACGACCGGACGATCCAGTTGCTCGACCGGCTGCAAAGTTTCTGGATCGGCCAGCGCGATGTAATCGATCTGCGTGATGCCTGCGTTGGCGAATCGTTCATGCATGCGTGCCAGGACGGTCGCGGCGTTACGCTCGCCAGCGGCGATCAAGTCGGCTGCGAGTTGCAAGCTTTGCGAGATCGTCAGTGCGGTCGCGCGCTCGGCAGCGCTTAAATAACGATTCCGCGAGCTCATCGCCAGCCCATCTGGCTCGCGCAGCGTCGGCAGAACCTGAATATCAATCGGCAAATTCAAATCTTCAACCATCCGCCGCACGACCAGCGTTTGCTGATAGTCCTTCGCGCCGAAGAAGGCCGCATCGGCAGGGCAAGCGTTAAACAGCTTGAGCACCACCGTCGCCACGCCGCGAAAATGGCCAGGACGAAACCGGCCTTCCCACAATTCGGCCACCTGCGGCGGATCAACATAGGTCGAAAAGCCAGGCGGATACATGGCTTCGTTATGCGGTACAAATACAGCATCAATGCCAAGTGGCGCGAGCGCCGAGAGGTCGCTATCGAGCGTGCGCGGATACTTCGTGAAATCTTCGTTCGGCCCGAACTGCGTCGGATTCACAAAGATGGTGACGACCGTTACGTCGCACGACTTCTTCGCCGCTTCGGCCAGGCTGAGATGCCCCGCGTGAAGCGCGCCCATCGTTGGCACGACGCCCACGCGTTTTCCGGCACGCTGCGCCGCACGTACGAAGTCGTGCATGGCGCGCGGATGATCGATCAATTGCGGCGGCATGTGTCCCTCACTCTTTACTGCGGAGTCATCGCCTGGACGGCGGCGGACACTTCGCGAATCGCAGCTTCGGGAGCCGCTGCCGATAGCTGTAGCACAGGCACGCCGCGGAGCGCTTGCACATGACGCTCGAGTTCGTCGCGCTGTGCCGCCAGGCGGCGCGCTTGATCGTAATAGCGCTCGTCATGCCCTGGCGCGTTGGGATCGAAGAGCAGCAAGTCATCTGGCGTTTGCAAAAAGACGACTAAGCGCGGCGCAGGCGGTTCGGCGAAGGCGGCTTGATACGCTTGCTCGGCCGCTTCGCGCGCTGGGCCAGCAAACCACAGCCGCGCGCCCAGCTTCAACTCGTCGGTCCAGTAGCTGCCCACAAGCCAACCATCGCCAGCGCTGGCCAACGATTGTTGCAAGTCGCTCGCCAGGCGCGGAACGAGCTCACAATAGTGCTAGACGAACGAATGCTCGGCGTCCTCGATCGGCGGCGCGCCCAACACGGTAATGCCGCGCGTCGGTGTGGCTTTCGCCATCACGCCGTTGGCATGCAGCGCGGCGACCGCGCTTTGCACGACATATTGCTTGGCAAACCAACAGGCGCTGGCCACAGCCACATAGCGAGGAGCGGAATTCACGTGCGTCCAAAGTTGCGAAAGGGTCATGTGCGTCGGCGGATGCAGCCAGTCGCCAGCAATTTCGACGGCCGGCTCCAGCACGAAGCGCCGAAACGCCATCCGCGGATGCGGCAACACCAACTGCGGCGTCGCCCACTGCTGTAAATCATACAGCAACAGGTCGAGATCGAGCGTGCGCGGGCCCCAGGTTTCTCGTCGCGCGCGACCAAATTGCTGCTCAAGTGATTGCAGCAGCGCCAGCACAGCCTGCGGAGACAGATCGGTCTCGAAGCGGGCCGCCGCATTGACATACGCCGCTTGCCCCACAGGGCCGCCCACAGGCGCGGTCTGATGCAACTCGCTGGCGACGACCTGCGTCACGCCAGGCTGCTGCGCCAGTTGCTGTAGCGCGGCGCGCACAGTAGCCACGGGTTCTCCAAGATTCGCGCCCAACGCAATCAAGCAACGTGCCATACGTGGCAGTGTACGCTGCTGCTGGAACGCGCGCGAAGTGGCCGTGCAGGCGGCACGCCCAGACACGAATCGTCTGGCTACGCACCATGAAGATGAAGTGGGGGGGACATCCTAACCACGGCAAAGCCGTCAGCGGTCGCTCCCATCAGTCGCGCCCCCCAAC
>JAEZGD010000547.1 GCA_023417165.1 Planctomycetota bacterium | reverse complement strand
ATGTACTGTCGCGTGACCACGGGGCCGCGCACCATCAATTCGCCAATCTCGCCAACGGGCAGTTCCTGAACTTGATCGATGCGGGCGAGCGGCTGGTCGGTAATGCGAATGATCTTCCACTGGATGCCGGGGAAACGATGGCCGACGCATGTGCCTGCGCCGTCGCGGCTGCGCGCTGCGGTTTCGCCGAGCACTTCGCTGGCCGAGATCGATGCGACTGGCAAGGCTTCAGTCGCGCCATACGGCGTGTGAATGTCGCCGTCCGGCGGCAGTAGGCTTTTCACCCTGGCCAGCACATGCGGCGGAACGGGGGCTCCGGCCGAGAGCACGCGCCGCAGCGACGGGAACGAGATGTTGCGCTCTTCGCAGTAGGGCACAACGCGGTTCCACAGCGCCGGCGAGCCGAACGCCTGGGTGCATTGCCAGTCTTGCAAGGCTTCGACGATGTGAGGCGGATGCACCTCGGCGGGGCGCGTGAAATCCATATCAGGAATCACGGTCGTCACGCCCATGCCGGTGTTGAACAGTGCGAACAGCGGAAAGCCCGAGAGATCGACTTCGCCAGGGCGAATGTTGTAGAAGTCGCGAATTTCGGTCACTTGCCGATCGAAGTTGCCATGCCGATAAAGCACTCCTTTGGGCACACCGGTGCTGCCAGTCGTGAAGATCACCGCGGCCGGATCGTCGGCCGTCGTTTGCACCGGGCGGAAAGTATCGGGATCGCTTTGTCGCAACTGGGCCAGCGTCGTACCGCCCCAGAACCAACGTCGCCCTACGGTGACGTTCAACTTCGCGCGCGGAAAGCGGCGGCGCAGAATCGTGCGCACCGCTTGCACCGCGGGAATCGCGACAAAGCCTTCGGCGTCGACTTCTTCCAGGCAGCGGATCAGGCTTTGACGCCCCATGCCAGGATCGATCAGCACCGTGACGGCGCCCACTTTGAAGAGCGCAAACACGAGGGCGACGAAGTCGATACTGGGACGCACGAGTAGCACCAGTTTGGTGCCCGGGCGAACGCCATACGCGCGCAAGCCGGCAGCGATGCGATTGGTGTCACTCTCTAGTTCGCGGAAGGTAATTGTGTGGTAACGCCGATGGCCGGTGGCGTCGCGTCCCGCTTGAGGCATGACGATCGCGATGCCGTCCGGATTTTCGGCGGCCGTTTGCGCCAAGCGCGAAGCGACGTTGACGTAGTTGAACGAGTGGGCCATGGCGTTTCGTGAATCATTCATGCTATAGGACCGCCGCAGACGAGCCTTGCCCCCGCTGCACGCGCTGCTGTACGTAGTCGAGCACCAGGCTCGCGATATCCCGTTCGAGCGTGCGGGCAAGCGCCTTCCAGCCTGGGACCGCGTTGACCTCAATGGCATACAGGGTGCCGTCGCGCGCTGGCAACAGATCGACGCCAGCGATCGGCGCGCCGACGGCTTGGGCAGCGCGAAGCGCCTGCTCGCACAGATTATCGTCCGGTGTAAACGCTTCGGTCGTGGCGCCGCGGCTGACATTCGTACGCCAATCGAGCGGATTACGTCGCCGCATGCCGAGCACGCGCTCGCCGAGGACGAACAGCCGCAAATCGTAGCCTTCGTGTTCGATAAACTCCTGCAGATATAGTACCGCACCCAACTGCGTCAGCATCTTGAAGGCACGCAGCGCGAGCGCTTCGTCGTTGAGTCGCGTGATGCCGCGTCCTTCCGCGCCGAACAGCGGTTTGACCACCACGTCGCCACCTAGTGATGCGAAGGCTGCCATCGCATCATCGACCGTTTGACAACAAATAGTTCGGGGCGTTTTCAGGCCCGCCGCCGCCAGCCAGGCGGAGGTCAAAAACTTGTCGACGGCAGCCTCGATGGCGCGCGGCGGATTCAACACCACCACACCAGCAGCCTCCAGGCAATTCAGCATGTCCATCCGCACGACAACCTGTTCGAGCGAGCCTGGCGGCATCGTGCGGACAAGCACTGCGTCGCAGTCGTGCAGCGCGACCTCGCCGCTGGTGAACGTGGCCTGGTTACCGCGCAGTTCGGCTTCCAGGTTACTGAACGCAGCGGGGATCAGTTCAAACTTGCCTGCGGCGGCGCGCTGCAGGTCGTGCAAGTACCAACTGTCGGGCGAAGCGAGGACGGCGATACGCAGCATGGACCTTACTTGCTTGTGAAGGACCGCTGCAACACCGGCGCGTTGACTTCGCCAAACCGATGCGTTCGTCCGGTGTCGAGATTCATGAGCGTGACCTGCGCCGGGCTGAACAAGAGCGGATCGATCTTGTAGAAATCGCGCTCATAGCGTTCGAAGACCACGGCGAACGGCTCGCCATAATCGCCAGACTCGCAACTGGGAATGCGCGGACCGATCTCGGCCAGGCTGTCGTCGTCGCCGGAAACCCACAGCGTGACCTCGCCGCCATACAACACCGCATCGTTCGTCCAACCGATCGCGGTCAAGTCATCGGATGCAATTGGCGGCAGCGGCGCGATACCAAACCCAGCTTTCACGCGCGATAGATCAAAGCCCAACGTGTGCAGCTTGTGCAGCGCCGTTTCAACGGTGCGCGCTACGACTTGCATCGTGCCGGCGATACTGGCCGTGCGGGCCACAAGTAGCGTCACGTGATCGACGGAGACGCGGCACTCAGAGGCGATATGAGCACACAAAGCCTCTGGCGGAAGTTTACTCGCTTCCAAGACGCCGACGACCTGATCGGTGACTTCGCGATGACCGATGTCATCAAACAGGGCTTCTTGCCCGCGCGCGGCGCGCATCGGGCCAGAACCCATCGCAAAGTATTTGCCTTCGCTGAGTTGCCAACCGGCGTATTGCGAAGCCATACAAGCGGCAACGGGATGATCGGTGGCGACTTGCATTGCCGGTCCTGGCCACAAATCGGCTCGCCCTGGAACCAGCGAGACATTGCCCAGTCTCGCCAGGCAGATGCGCGCGAGCATCAAGCCCGCTTCCAGACCGCCGGGCATGCTCGCGCCGCAATCGAACAGCCGCGAGACGCCTGAGTTGATCGAGACGCTGATCTGCAATTCGGCGGCGCGGCGCTCCAGGGCGTCGGCCAGTTCAAGAGCTCGCTTGTTGAGCGCTAGTCCGTTCATAGCCGGCCAATTTCGCCGAACGCGCGTCGCTCTGCAATGGGATGTACCCTCCGACTTCAGAAGGCATAGAATGGCGTCACCAGGAGGATGCTGCGTGCCAAGTCTGACGATTGAGAATTACGTCAAAACCATTTATTTGCTCTGCGACGGTGAGCCGGCGCAAGCGGCCGCTACCGGCAAGGTCGCTGCGGCGCTCGATGTTTCGCCAGGCACCGTTACGAGCATGCTCAAGACGCTGAAAGAAACGGGCCTTGCCGAATATACGCCCTATGAAGGGGTGCGGCTGACCGACGCCGGGCGAAAGCTGGCGCTACGCATGTTGCGGCGGCATCGCTTGATCGAGCTGTTTTTAGTCCGCACGCTGAACCTTTCGTGGGACGAGGTCCACGAAGAGGCCGAAAACATGGAGCACGCCGTCAGCGACTTGCTGGTCGATCGGATCGACGAATATCTCGACTATCCGGCGACCGATCCGCACGGCGATCCGATCCCCAAAGCCGATGGCACCGTGGTCGCCGCCAACACCACTTCGCTGGCCAGCGGCCAAGCCGGTCAGAACTTTGCAATCGAACGCGTGCTCGATCAGTCCGCCGAGTTTCTGCGATATCTCAGCGAAGTGGGGCTCTCGCTGGGGGCGGTCGGCCAAATCGTCACGCATCGCCCTGAATCTGGAGTGATCATGCTCGACATCGGCGGCACGCAAACCACCTTGGCGACGAGCGTGGCGGAAAAGCTGCTCGTCCATTTACATTGATGCAAGCGAGCAGGCAGTCTAGAACAGCGGCTTGAATCCCATCGCCCTGCGCAAGGCCGAGAGCTGGCCCAGATGCAGTGCCTCATGCGTCGTTAACACGTGCGAAAGCAGATGCCCCTGTGTTGGCAACGCCTTCAAGGCCTCCATCGGCAGGCCGTGAGGTTGGCTGAGGAAATCGGCCGAGATGCGCGGCACGGTCTGCAGCATTTGTTCGTGGACGGCGACAAATCGCTCGACCAACACTGACTTCGCCGGATAGATCGAGCGATCGGGCTGAGGTTCAGAACCAGGGCGATAGAGGGGCCGTTCTTCTTCCGGCGTCAGCAGCATATGACCGTGCTGCATCAGGCTCAGCTCGGAAACTAGCGTTAGATGCCCCACGATCCAGGCAGGATGGTTCATGCCGGGGCTGGGCTGCCGCGCCAAATCGACATCGTCGATGTCGCGCATCAGCGTCTGCAGTAACTGGCCCTGAAACGCATACTGTGTCAACTGATACGTAAACATCATATGCCTTGGCAGCGTGTCTTAGTTCATGATCGGCTTGAAGCCCAACGCCCGGCGCGTGACAGACAGTTGCCCGCTGTGCAGCCCTTCGTGCCAGATCGATGCTTCGAACACTGAGGCCACATCGGCCAGGAAATTCGGCGAGCCAGGCGGCGTAGGCTTCGCGAGATCTTCTTCGCTAAGGCTTTCCAGGATGGCGAGCAGTGTCTCGCGCCGCTCGCGCATGACCTTCAAGACTTCTTCTGGCGCGGGATAGTCGGCAGGATTGCCCGTTGGCTGCGAGCCCATGCCAAACAGCTTGCTGAACTCCGGCAACTCGCGTGCTTTGTCGGGCGCGACCAGCGAAATAAAGAAGTTGTCGGTCTGGGCCATGTGCCCGGCAAACCATAAGGCGTTATTGCACTGCGAATGGACTTGGCGCGTCCAATCTTCGGGCGATTGAAAGTCGGCCAGTAAACGCTCGCTGGTGCTGCGCGCGGTTTGTAATTGACGACGAAGGCGTTCCTTGATTTCCATCGTAAAGGTCCTTGGACACAGAGCGCTAACCGCGTCGGCAACGGTTTACTGGCAACAGAGGGCGCGGGCGTCTAATGTGCGCGCTCAAGCGCGGTCGGCGCCGTTTATGACAAGACTTCTCGCATGCGGGTCAGCATTTGTTGAAACATGGCGCGCTGCTCAGGCGAGTAGTCGCCGAAGAACTCACGCTCGATCCTTTGGTGAACGTTGTCCACCACGCCATGCAAGCCAGCCAGGCTTTTGCGACCAGATTCGGTCAGATAGATTCGCAGCGCCCGGCGATCTTCCGGGTCGGGGCGGCGCTCGATCAAGCCTGCGCGTTCGGTGCGGTCGAGCAGTCCGGTCAGCGAACTGGCATCCAAGCAAACTTGCTCGGCAAGGTCGCGCGGCTTTTGGCCGTCGTTATGTTCCAGGCAGCTCAGTAAAAACAGTTGCGGCGGAGTGATCTCGTGTCCAGCCAAGGCCTCTGCATAGATCTTGCTGATCCGCCGCATGGCGACCCCGAGGCTGAAACAAAGCATCTCTTCGCGCTTGAGCATCGAACGGCCTGCAAAACTCGCATGGAGGATAGTTGGGAGGCGAATAATCAGTATCCTATGTATTTGATGCAGCGG
>JAEZGD010000504.1 GCA_023417165.1 Planctomycetota bacterium | reverse complement strand
GGCTACGACAACAGCGAAGAACTCGACCGCCGCATCGATGCTACCAAGCAGGCGATGAAGATGGCCTTCGATCTCGGCGCATCGGTCGTGATCAACAACATTGGCCGCATCCCCACCGACAAAACTTCGCGGTCGTGGCAAAACCTCGTCGATTCGCTCTCGGACCTGGGCAATTATGGACAGCGCGTCGGTGCGACGCTGTGTGCCGAGACCGGCAGCGAAAGCGGTCCCGAACTGCTCGAACTGATTCAAGCCTTGCCGCCAGGCTCGATCGGCGTGAACTTCGATCCGTGCAATTTGATCGTCAACGGGCATGCCGTCGGCGAGGCGATCCGCGCCTTGGCGCCGTACGTTTTGCACGTGCATGCGAAAGACGGCGTGCGCGACCTGGCGCAAGGGCGCGGCGTGGAAGTGCCGCTCGGACGCGGCTCGGTCGATTTTCCGGAACTGCTCAGCGTCCTCGAAGAACAACAGTACCGCGGCTATTTCACCATCGAACGCGACGAAGTGGCCGATCCGGTCTTCGAGATCGGCCAGGCAGTACAGTATTTGAAGGCGATTTAAGACCCGTTTAACCCGGAGCCAGCGGCGACGGCGCTTCCGCCTGGCTTGTGAAACCTGAAGTGAACGAAGCGCCGCCTGCCGGCAGCCATCATCTCTTTCGCAAAGGAAACCGCCATGATTCGCTCGTACCTGGCAGCTTTGGTTGCTTCGTTTTTGCTCGTCTCGGCGACTTTCGCTCAGGAAAAATCAGCCGACGCCAAACCGGCCGCAGCGAAGCCAGCCACGCCCGATCAGGCGACGCTGTTCAAGCAATTCTCTGACCAGTTGAACGACGCCAAGCTGGTGGGCCGCTTCACCATGTTCGGCAAAGAAGACGAAGCGCCGAAGCAAGAAGAGTACACCATCACCAGCGTCACCAAGCTGGATGACGGCGACTATTGGCTGTTCAAGACGCGCATCAAGTATGGCGATAAAGATGTCACCTTGCCGATGCCGCTGGAAGTGAAGTGGGCCGGTGATACACCGGTCATCACACTCAGCGACACCACCATTCCTGGCCTGGGCACCTTCAGCGCGCGCGTCGTCATCTATCGCGATACGTACGCCGGTTGGTGGCAACACGGCAAAGTCGGCGGCCATCTCTTCGGCCGCGTCGAGAAGAACAAAACGCCGTAAAGTCGTTTAAGTAGTCCTCTCGGTCCGCGAGAGGAAAATCCCTGCGGAACGTTAGCAGTGCGCAGAATGAATTCCAGCAGCAAAGTCATCTTCCGTCGCGGCACATCAACCACACTCAGATTCGCCGCTCGGCGGAGCGAGCGGCCTACGTAGTCAGCTCGGCGGAGCGAGCGGACTACTTTCGGCCATGCTGGTTGCTGGCTAGTCAGCGGCGCTGGCGAAGCGCGGAGCACACCCTGGCAATCGCGACTGGCACATTGTTTGCCGCCGAGTAGAGCGATCGTGAAACAACACGCTCGACTCGTGCTCAGGAGAGTCCGTACCATGGCAAACGAACTGCAAGGCAAGAAGGTCGCGATTCTGGTGGCCCACGGCTTCGAACAAAGCGAGTTGGCCTCGCCGAAAGAAGCTCTCGAAAAAGCCGGCGCTAAAGCACTCATCGTCTCGCCTGAGGAGGGCGAGGTCAAAGGCTGGCAGCATACCGACTGGGGCGATGCGTTTCCGGTCGACGTGCCGCTGAATAGCGCCAATGCCGACGACTTCGACGCGCTCGTCTTGCCCGGCGGCGTGATGAATCCCGATACCCTACGCGGCAACGAATGGGCGCTGCAATTCGTGCGTGCGTTCTTCGAGGCCGGCAAGCCGGTCGCCGCCATTTGCCACGGTCCTTGGACGCTGATTGATGCCGGCGTCGTCAAAGGTCGCAAGCTCACCAGTTATGCGTCGATTCAAACCGATCTGAAGAACGCCGGGGCGAAGTGGGTCGATGAGGAAGTCGTCGTCGACAACGGCCTGGTGACCAGTCGGCAACCTTCCGATCTGCCGGCGTTCAATCGCAAGATGGTGGAAGAGATCGGCGAAGGCATTCACGCCAAAGCCGGGCGAGACTAGCGCCACAGCGGCACCACGTTGGCATACGCCGCTGGCGAAAGAATCATCAGCGGCAGCCAAGCGCTGAACGCAGGGCTAATAAAGTGATTGCTGCCCAAGGCATGGCACGTCATCACCACCGCGAAGAAGCCGACCAGCATCGCCAGGCTCATGCTGGCCGACACGAACAGATTGCGATTGGTCTGCGACAGCACCAGCGGCAGTCCCAAGATAAACAGCGTCAGATCCAGCAGTGGTTGCACCAAGCGCGCATGCAGCGTGACGCGGGCGTCGCTGCCTAAATCGAGACTCGGATTGCGCAGGTGCGCCATCAGTTCTTTGGTGGAACCCAATTGCCGCCAGTAATTGCCGCCAGCGAGTTGTTCGAAGCTGACGTCGCTGACCACGAACACCTGCCGCGGCTTGAGCCACTTCGCATCGCGCGGCGAGAGCACGACCGGTTCGCCGGTGCGCGGCACCGACGGGCAATCGGCCAGGTCCGAAGGCGTGACGACATTGTCGAGCAAATAGCCTGGCGGATGCTGCGGCGAACGGCCTTGATAGACGGCCGATTCCGCCGCCAGTTGCGAACCGAATTCGTTCATCGACGCTGGCAAGCGAAAGTGCGGTCCCACGATCTTGCGTTCGCGAGCAATGGTTTGTCGCCCGCCGATGTAAACATCGGTGCGATAGTCATAGGTCGGCTTCAGCGTTCTGCTTTGATCGCCTTGCCAATCCTGGGCGTTGCGCGTCAACTTGTGACGGACCTGCGGAATCCACAGTTCGCGATTGATGATGCTCAGAAAGCTAATCGCGATGGCCGCATAAATCAGCGGTTGCACGACGCGCCCCTTCGAGA
>JAEZGD010000500.1 GCA_023417165.1 Planctomycetota bacterium | reverse complement strand
GTGCTGGCGCGCGAACTGTCGCTCGACGAGATCGCGAAGATCCATTCGCAAACCGAGATGCCGCTCGAGACCTTCGCTCACGGCGCGCTATGCGTCGCTTATTCGGGCCAATGCCTGACAAGCGAATCGCTCGGCGGTCGCAGCGCTAATCGCGGCCAGTGCGCGCAAGCGTGCCGCTTGCCGTATGAAGTCGTCTGCGATGACAAGCCGGTCGAGCTCGACGACGTGAAGTACCTGCTCAGCCCGCAAGACTTGGCCGCGTATGATCTCGCGCCGCAGTTGATCGAGGCGGGCGTCATCTCGCTCAAGATCGAAGGTCGTTTGAAGACGCCGGAATACGTCGCCAACATCACCCGCCACTACCGCCAGGCGATTGACGCCGCGTTCGCCGGCGCGCCGCTTGCGTTCAGCCGCGAAGACGTGGCCGAGATGGAACTCTCCTTCTCGCGCGGTTTCTCGCACGGTTGGCTGCAAGGCTGCGATCACAAAGCGCTCGTGGAAGGACGCAGTTCCGACAAGCGCGGCGTGCGGTTGGGAACCGTTCGCGGCGTGCAACGCGAGCGTGTGCTGATCGAACTGGCCGCGCCGGTCAAGCGGGGCGATGGCATCGCCTTTCAAACCGGCGAATCGGAAGCGAACGAGATCGGCGGTCGCGTGTACGAAGTCTTCGTGCAAGGGCGATCGGTCGAGCGCGCCGACGAAGGCACGGTCGCGCTCGCATTCAAGCACGGCGCGTTCGATCTCTCGAAGCTTTCGCCAGGGCAAACGATTTGGAAGACTGACGATCCCGAACTCACCGCGCGGCTGCGCAAAACCTTCACCAATCGCGATCCGCTGCGGCAAATGCCGATCGATGTGGAAGTGTTCGCCGCTGTGGGCGAGCCTTTGCGTGTGCTGGCCAGTGCCGACGAAGGGCGCGTGCAGTGCGAGGTTTTTAGCGAAGGGCCGCTCGCTGAAGCGCAAAAACATGCTTTGTCCGAAGCAACGCTGCGCGAACAACTCGGTCGCTTAGGCGGTTCGGCCTTCGCTCTCGACGGGCTCACGGCCCACATTAGCGGTCGGCCGATGATCCCGTTCAGCCAACTCGGCAAAGTGCGGCATGAAATGGTCCGCGTGTTAGATACCGCCGCGCAAGCGCCTCCACAACGGCGTATCGCCGAGCATTCGGTTCTGGCCGAGATGCGCGCGACATTGCCGGCGCGCGATGACGCCGCTCAGCAGCAGCGCGAGCCGCAATTGCGCGTGATGGCGCGCACGCTTCCGCAAGCGCGGACGCTGTGCGAGCGCGACGTCCGCGAGTTGTACGTCGATTTTCAAGACATTCGCGAGTATCGCGAAGCGGTGCAGATCGCGCACTCCGCCGGCACAAAGATCTATCTCGCGCCGCCGCGGATTCAAAAGCCGGACGAGGCCGGCATCTTTCGCGTCATGTTGCGGCATGGAGCCGATGGCATCCTGGTGCGCAATCTCGGCGGACTACAGTTCTATCGCGAGCAGCAGGTGCCGATGGTCGCCGACTTCTCGCTCAACTGCACGAACGAACTGACCGCACAGCTCCTGCACGAGCAAGGCGTGCAACGCATCACCGCTTCGTACGATTTGAATCGCGATCAACTGCACGACCTGGTGACCGCGGTGCCGCCGGCATGGTTGGAAGTGGTGATTCACCAGCACATGCCGATGTTTCACATGGAGCATTGCGTCTTCTGCGCGGTCCTTTCGCCAGGCACGAACAAGCACAACTGCGGCCGGCCTTGCGACGAACACGACGTGAAGCTCAAGGATCGCTTGGGGGTCGCGCATCCGCTGAAGGCCGACGTCGGTTGTCGCAACACGCTGTTCAACGCGGTGCCGCAAAGCGCCGCCGAAGCGGTGCCAGCGCTATTGAGCGAAGGCCTGCGCGACTTCCGCATTGAACTGCTGAGCGATCCCGAGCCGCGCGAGCTCGACGCGCTACTGGCGCTCTATCGTGATCTGCTCGCCGGGCGAGTCAGCGGCAAAGAGGTATGGACTCGTTTGAAGGCCACCAATCGCGTCGGCGTCACGCGCGGTACGTTGGAAGAGCGCCGCAATCCGCTGGCAATCTTGTAAACAACTCTTGACAACAACAAGCATTCTTTGTAGTTTACAAGGTCACGATTACGACCATTCCACATACTTGGCCACTGTCATTCCAAGGAATCGCCGGCCACCACTGGAGGGAGTTTTTCAACAAGTACGCGTGAAAAAACGCGTCAGGATCCAGCGCCGAAACCATTCATGCGCAAGGCTTTAACGCGGCTCTGCAAGCTTGCAAACAACACGTCGCACTGTTGAAAAACCTATCGAAAAATCGCCTTTGGGTCCGCGAATGTAGCGTGCCCTATATCAGTCTCTAGCAACAACTCCCCAAGGAACCGCACGTCCCCGTCAGCGCGTAATCGACAGGCGACTTTCGCGCCCCCGACGGCGCGAGTACACTCAGCACGTCCCGCCTGCCTGCCCACCCCTTCAGGAGTCGCCTCGATGCTTCGCCCGCTGCTTGCCTGCTGTGTGTTGGTTACGATGTGTTCGGCAGCCTGGGCCGAGCCGACGGGCGTCACGACCAAACTGTTCGATGGCCAATCGCTTGCTGGCTGGCACGCGCTCGGTTGTAAAGCAGGCGTTGAAGACGGCCATCTGGTACTGCAAGAAGGCGATGGCTTCGTGCGCGCCGATCATCGCTATCGCGACTTCGTGCTGGAACTGTCGTGGCGGCCGCGCAAAGCCGAAAAGTTCGACGCTGGCATCTACATCCGCGCGGAACTGCCGCCTGAGGGCAAGCCCTTCCCGGCTCGCTATCAAGTCAACTTGCAGCAAGGCGCGGAAGGCAACCTGCTGGGCCTGAAAGACGCCCGCAGCACCGGCCTGGTGAAGCCTGGCGAGTGGAATCGCATCAAGCTCACCGTCGTGGGCGATACGGCCGCGGCTGAGATCAATGGCCAGCCCGCTTGGAAGACCAGCGGCCTCGAAGCGCGCGAAGGCTATATCGGCTTTCAATGCGAAGTGCCGAACGGCGGCCAGTTCGAGTTCAAAGACATTTCGATCACCGAACTGAACTACAAGTCGCTTTTCAATGGTCAGGACCTTTCCGGATGGGAAGGCGCAGGCCAAGACGCCGCCACATGCTGGAAGGTGTCTGACGGCGCGATCTTGTGCACCGGCGAAAAAGGCCCGTGGCTGCGCAGCGCCGCAGAGTACGACAACTTCAACCTGCGTCTGGCTTATAAGCTGAAAGAAGCAGGCAATAGCGGCGTCTACATTCGCGTGCCGAAAGATGGCAATCATCATGGCCAGGCGTCTGGCATTGAAGTGCAAGTCTTGGACGACAACGCCAAGCGTTATGCGGAACTCAAACCGTATCAGTACACGGGCAGCTTATACGCGATTGTGCCGGCCGACCCGCGCGTGTGCCGCCCGGTTGGCGAGTGGAACACGCTCGAGATCGATTGCCGCGGCACCAATTATCTGGTGATTCACAATGGCGTGCAGGTCGTTCGTGCCAACGCGACCGAGCATCCCGAACTGGCCCAGCGATTGCAGGCAGGTTACTTGGGCCTCCAGAATCACAGCGAAGAAGTCTGGTTCCGCGACCTGCGCGTCGGCCCCAGCGTGCAGGCGGATTAGGTCAGGCTGGCTCGCCTGACGGAAAGCAACATGGCCTCTTCGGAACCTAACGAACCGCGCGTCGGCCAGCTAGATTTCATGCTGCGCGCGTTTGCGTATCCGAACTATCGGCTGTTTTTCTGCGGGCAAGCGGTGTCGCTTATCGGTACGTGGCTGGGACTGGTCGCCAGCCAGTGGGTGGTGCTGCGGTTGGCACTCGCCGAACATCCCGAGTCCGCGCCGCTGTGGCTGGGTATCGTGGGCTTCGCCGGGCAGTTGCCGGTGTTTCTGCTGACGCCGCTGGCGGGCGTGTGGATCGATCGGCTGAATCGTCATCGCTTATTAATGGTCACGCAGCTCCTTTCGATGCTGCAATCTTTGACGCTTGGCTTGTTGATCCTGTTCGATCATGCTTCCATTCCGTACATCATCATGCTGAATGCCTTTCAAGGCATGGTCAACGCGTTCGATATCCCCGCGCGGCAGTCGTTCGTGGTCGAGATCGTCGAAGACCGCCAGCACCTGAGCAACGCGATCGCTCTCAATTCGTCGATGGTCCACATGGCACGACTGATTGGTCCCGTCGTCGCTGGCGTACTGATCGGGTTGTTCGGCGAAGCACTTTGCTTTTTGATCGACAGCGCCAGCTATTTAGCAGTGTTGATCGCGCTCGGCATGATGCGCATCGCGGTGCCGCCGCAAGGCAAAGCACATCCGCGCGTGTTGCATGCGCTCGCCGAAGGCTTTCGCTATGCGTTTGGTTTTCCGCCGGTGCGAACGCTATTGTTGATGACCGCGGTGCTGAGCCTGACAGCCATGTCGCAGTCGGTGCTGATGCCGCTGTTCGCCAAAGAGACCTTCGGCGGCGAAGCCAAGACGTATGGGCTGCTGCTAGGTGCTTCCGGCGTCGGCGCGCTGATTGGCAGCATTTACCTGGCGTCGCGGCGCTCGGTGCTGGGACTAGAGCGAGTGATCTGGATGGCGTGCGGGGCGATGGGCCTGGGATTCATGGGCTTTGCGATGGCGAAGTCGCTGTGGATCGCGCTGCCGCTCCTTACCATCAGCGGCGGCGCGATGGTGGTGCAGATGGCGGCCTGTAACACCGTGTTGCAAACCATTGTCGATGAAGATAAACGCGGCCGCGTGATGAGCCTGTTTACCATGTCGTTCATGGGCATGGCGCCGTTCGGCAGCCTGGCCGCAGGCAGTCTCGCAGGCGTGTGGGGAAGATCGACCACGTTGATGCTGGCCGGCAGTATTTGCCTGGTCGCGTCGGCGGCGTTCTGTTGGTACTTGCCGAAGGTGCGAGCGCTGGTGCGACCGATCTATATGCAGAAAGGCATCCTGCCTGAGGTCGCCGCGGGCCTGCAATCGACTGCGACACAAGCCGGGGCGAGTGGAGACTAACTTGCTATAGCCGGCTTACGCACAAATCTCTTTGAGCACGCGGCCATGCACGTCGGTCAGACGCATGTCGCGACCGCCGAAGCGGAACGTCAGCCGCGTATGATCCATGCCCATCAGGTGCAGCATGGTCGCATGTAGATCGTAGATCTCCGCCCGGTTCTCGACGACGCGATAACCGAAGTCGTCGGTCGCGCCATAGATGGTGCCCCCTTTCACGCCGCCGCCCGCCATCCAGATGCTGAAGGCGCTGGGGTTGTGATCGCGGCCGTCGGACCCTTGCGCAAAAGGCGTGCGGCCGAACTCGCCGCCCCACACGACCAGCGTATTGTCGAGCAAGCCGCGCTGGGCCAGATCGGTCAGCAGCGCGCCGATCGGTTGATCGACCGCCATTGCGTTGTCGGTGTGACCGGCCTTGAGATTGGCGTGTTGATCCCAGCGGTCGTGTCCCACGCCGGGGCAAGTTACTTCGATAAAGCGCACGCCGCGCTCCACCAGTCGCCGCGCCAGCAGGCACTGCCGGGCGAACACCGCGGTCCCTTTGCTCTTGGCATCCAGGCCATACATCGCTTGCGTCGCGGCAGTTTCAGTCGACAGGTCCGAAAGTTCAGGCACAACTGCCTGCATGCGATAGGCGAGTTCGTAATTGGCGATGGCCGACTCCAAAGCGTCGACGCGTCCCACGCGATCGAGCACGCTGGCGTCGAGCCGTTCAAGCAGCGCCAGCTTGTTCTTTTGTAAAGCGTCGGTGGCTTCGGTGCGGCGCACATTGGCGACGGGCGGATTATCGCCGCTGAAGATCGAACCTTGATACGTCGCCGGCAAAAAGCCGCTGTTGAAATTGTCGAGCCCGCCCGGCGGAATCAAACCACCGTTGAGCACCATGAACGACGGCAGATCCTGGCACTCGCTCCCGAGTCCGTAACCGAACCACGCGCCCATGCTGGGCCGGCCTTGCACACCGAGTCCGGTATGCAAAAAGTAGTTGGCGTTGGTGTGCTCGGGAAACTCGCTCGTCATCGAGCGCACGACCGCCAGCTTGTCGGCATGCTTGGCCACGTGCGGAAACAGCTCGCTGATCGGCATGCCGCTTTCGCCATGCTGCGAGAACTTCCACGGACTGGCCAGGGTGTGACCATTGTTGTTGAACTGCGTCGGGTCGGTCTTCAGCGGGAACGGCTTGCCGTGATGCTTGAGCAGTTCCGGCTTCGGGTCGAAGGTATCGACCTGCGACGGCCCGCCATCCATATACAAAAAGATGACGCTGGTCGCCTTGGCGTCGTAGTGCGGCTTGCGCGGCGAGAAAGGGTTCTTCACGCGCTCGTCTTCGTCGGCTGCCAGGCCTTGCTGCCCCAACATGGCCGCGAGCGCGACCGCGCCAAAGCCGTTCGCACAACGCAACAGCATCTCACGACGCGACAATGCGCGGGGTTGAAAACGCTGGCAATGATGACTGGGCATAACAATAAACCTTGGCGAACCTGGCGAGCAGAATACTTGGCGAGCGGGAGGCGCGAGCCTCCCGACATATCACGGCACGAAGATAAATTCCTTCACGTTCATCAGCACATGGCACAGATCGCCCCAGACACGTTCATCGCGCTGAGCCTGTTCCGGCGATAGCTTGTACTCGGCCGCTTGCTGCGTTAGGAACGCCTGGGCGGCGGCGAGCTCGTCGGCGCTCGGCTGGCGAGCAAAGGCCTGCTCGTACAGGCGCGTCACACGCGCGTCGGTGGTTTCCAAGCTGCTGTCAGCGAGCGAACGCTGCGCCCAGAGCTTCGCTTGCGCGATGACCAACGGATCGTTCATCAACGTCAACGCCTGGGCGGGAACGTTCGAGACGTTGCGTTTGCCCATCGTCGAGAACGGCACCGGACCGTCAAACGCCAGCATCATCGGCGAGAGAAAATTGCGGCGCACCGAGACGTAGATGCTACGGCGGCCATCGCCATCCAGCGGACCACTGCCGGGGCGACCACGCCCTTGCATGTACGGCGTCAAAAAGACCGGCACGGCTGGCCCAAACTGGTGATCGCTCAAGCGGCCGCTCAGAGCGAGCATTTGGTCGCGGATAACCTCGGCCTGTAAGCGGCGAATGTTGGCGCGATGCCAAAGCAAGTTCTGCGGGTCGAGTTCCTTATCGGCCTCGCCCGGCGTGCTGCTCATTTGATAGGTGCTGGAAAGCATGATGGTGCGGATCAATCGCTTAACCGACCAGCCTTCGCGGCGAAATTCAATCGCCAAATAGTCGAGCAGTTCCGGATGCGTCGGCTCCTGGCCCAGCACGCCAAAGTTATCGGTCGCCGCCGCCAGGCCTCGTCCCATCAGGTGATGCCACACGCGATTGGCCATCACGCGCGAGGTCAGCGGATTGTCGTCGGCCAAGATCTGCTGCGCCAGTTGCAAACGTCCGCTCCCCTGTGGATCGTTCGTTGCTTGCTCGCCGACGAGCGCTGTGAGGAAACGCCGTGGCACGATCTCTTTCGGCGTGGTGGCGTTGCCGCGCACCAAGAGCCGTTCGTCTTCGCCATTGCCATCCCACATCGCTGGGGCGGTGCGCGAGACACGTTTGATCTGCGCGGTCAGCCGATCGTTATCGCGTTGATACTGCGTACCGATCGCTTGCAATCGCTGCTGGAGCTTTTCGCGCTCGCTCGTGGTCAGCAGCAGATCGAGATGTTCAATCACCCACGCGCGACCACGCACCAGCGAAGCATCGTCGAGCGAGGCCCGCAACAACTGGCTGTAATTCGCATAGAGCTCGGCGGCGTTGGTCGCTTGCGTGATTGCCGGAGCGACGGCTTCTTCCGGCGTTACATACGTCACATTGGGAGGATCGCCGCAAATCACCATCATCACCCGCAAATCTTCATCGCCGCGCGGCGAGAATTCGACATGGATGCGGTGGCCGCGATACGCCGACAGGTCTTGCACGATCCAGCGCGCCCCGGCGGCGTTGTCCCATTCTTTGATCGATTGGCCATGCAGCGGGCCATTGAGCAGGCGGTGCGAATCAATCGCGGCGAACGCGCGGCCGGCACCTTGCACCAGATAGGCGATGCGGTCGTGCGTGATTTCAAAAGTTGGCGTACGTAACGCTTGCCCCGCCGCTTCGAAGCGACTGAGTTGTCCGGGATCGACCTGCGTGCCTGGCGCACGCGTCAATCCTTTCCAGCGAGGATCGCGGCGCGCCATCCCTTCCTTTGCTACATCGATCACCAGCGGCGATTGACCATCGGTGCGCAGGATCAA
>JAEZGD010000459.1 GCA_023417165.1 Planctomycetota bacterium | reverse complement strand
GCCTGGCATCCTGGAAAAGGGCCTGCTGCTGGAACTCCGTTTTCAGCTCGACCAATACATCAACCTGCGTCCCGTGAAGCTGTATCCCGGCGTCGAATGCCCGCTCGTCGGCAAAGGCCCGCAGGATATCGACTTTGTGGTCGTGCGTGAAAACACCGAAGACATGTACGCCGGCATCGGCGGCTGGCTGAAGAAGCACACTGCTGACGAAGTCGCCACACAAACCGCCGTCTATACCCGCAAGGGTTGCGAGCGCGTCATTCGCTGGGCGTTTGAATACACCCGCAAGCGCAACAATCCCAAGGGCAAGATGCTGACCTTGGTCGCCAAGACCAACGTGCTGACCTATGGCCACGACCTGTGGTGGCGCACCTTCCAAGACGTCGCCAAGGAATACACCGACGTGAAGGCCGACTACAACCACGTCGACGCCTGCTGCATGTGGATGGTCAAGAATCCCGAATACTACGACGTGATCGTCACCACCAACATGTTCGGCGACATTATCACCGACCTGGGCGCGATGATCCAAGGCGGCCTCGGCGTGGCCGCTGGCGGTAATATCAATCCCGACAAGGGCGGTGTCAGCATGTACGAACCGATGGGCGGTTCGGCTCCCAAGTACACCGGGCAAAACGTCATCAACCCGATCGCCGCCATCGGCGCGATGGGCATGCTGCTGGAACACAGCGGCCAGCCCAAGTCGGGCGCCCGCATCATGAAGGCCATCCAAGTCGTCACCGGCACCAAGATGAAGAGCCAAAACGCCGGCAAGATGGGCTACGGCACCAAGGAAGTCGGCGACCTGGTGGTGCAAGCGCTGAATTAGTCGGCGTTTGCCAGGCACAAGAAACACCACAAGCGGGAGCCAACAAGGCTCCCGCTTGACGTTTAGGAACGATGCAAATGCTTTAGTAGCGTAGGCAGGAGGGTGATGTGAGGAAAATGCCCGCTCGCGATTTGCAGGTTATGTTGTGATCAAAGCTGACCAAATCCTTGCTAAGATGTGTACTGAGATTTGTCTTTGGGATTAACACCCTGGTGCGATAGGGAGCGTTCTCATGTTTCCCGATCTCTTCTCGCTTAAAGGTCGCTGCGCTCTCGTCACAGGAGGCAGCAAAGGTATCGGCAAGGCGATTGCGCGAATCTATGCCGAAGCGGGCGCCGATGTGGCGATCTGTGCGCGGCATGAAGAGGAGTTAAAGGCCGCTGCCGAGGAAATCGCGCGCGACCTGGAAGTGAAGGTCATCTATCAGACAGCCGATCTTTCGCAGCCCGAGGACGTGCGTGATCTGGCCGATTGGGCCCATCGTAGCCTCGGCAAGATCGACATCCTGGTCAATAACGCCGGCAGCAACAAGCCACAAGAATTGGTCGACACGACCGACGACGTCTGGAGCTATATCCTCGAGCTGAACTTCACGTCGTGCATGCGCTTGGCCAAGTACCTGGCGCCCGAGATGCAGGTTCACGGCTGGGGACGCATCATTCATATCTCGAGCGTGATGGCGCTGGCATCGGTGCCGGGACGCGGACTGTATTCCGCCACCAAGGCGGCACTGCTCGGCATGACGCGCGCCCACGCGCTCGAACTCGGCCCGCATGGCATCACGGTGAATTGCCTGGCGCCGGGTCCAGTCGCGACCGACTTGCCGATGAGCCTGCTCTCGGACGAGCAGAAACAAGCCTTCGCCGAACGCACCTGCGTCAAGCGTTGGGCCGAACCGAGCGACATGGCGGGGCCAGCACTGCTGCTGGCCAGCGATGCGGGCGCGTACATCACCGGCAACCTGCTATTAGCCGACGGCGGCATGCTCTGCCGTACGTTCGATTGAGCTGCTGCTAGCGCTATTCCTCACGCAAAAAGGACGATGCCATGCATCGTCCTACGATCGACTATTCGCGAGCAATTTCGAACTCGACTTAGGTTCCTTCCGCCGCTGCCAATGCGGGTGCGTGCTGTAAGCTGATCAGATCTTGCCGCGTTTTCAGCAGCATTTCAACGGCCAGGCGAACATCGGTTGGCAACTGTTCCAGCAACGACACGTCGGCCGCACCACGGAAGATCACGCTTTCCTGCCAATCACGCGCTAGTGCGTTATCGCGTGTGACTCCCAGCTTATGCAGCGGCGTGGGATACGTGCGGCGTTGCAAGGATTGGCGATGCTGGGCGGCGGTGTGGCGCAATGTCGCCTCGGCGCTGGCATAACGCTGTGCGGCTTGCTGCGCCAGCATATCGCCTTGCTGATACAGGGCGACGACAAACCGACCGCGACCGATCACGCTCGCCTCTTCGCCGACTCCCAGCACGCTGCGTTCAGCACCCTGGGCTTCGCTCGCGATATACAGCAATCCCGAACGCCATTCGTGCGGCACGCGCAGCACGATGCTGAACTCATGCGCGCCTTCCAATGTTGTGCGTGGCGACGGCCGCAATTTGAAGTACACGCCGCGTCCGCGATCGACGGTGCCGCTGGCGGTCAGCAATTCCAGCGACGGCAATTGCTCGAAAGCCGCTTCCTCTTGCTGGCGATGGGCATATTCGGCATGAGCCTGTCCTTTCGCCAGGCCATAGTAAGTCGCGCCGACGTCGAGCGTCGCTTTGGCGTCGCGCTGTTGCTGGCGTTCGACACGAGTGGTGCCGACGATGGTCGTCGCCAGCGTTGTCTTGGGCGCATAGTCGACCGCCTGCGCGCCGGCGGTGGTGCTTTCCAGCCGATGCACCAGTTGCAGCACATCGCTAGCGGAACCTCGTTCCAAAAGCAAACTGATCGGCACGCGCGCTTCGATCAGTCGTTCGTGCGGATTCACAAAAGCGAACTCGCGCGAAGTGACATCGCGCACCGCCACGGTTTGCGGCACGTCAAAGCGCACGCGGGGCGACTGAGCGCTCGACATCGCCGGCGTCAGCACCACGATCACCAACCAAAACAGGTAAGGTTTCATAGCCGACAACTCCTGGAAGCAGGCGCCGGCGAACGCGACTGTACGAAACACCGGCGACAAGATTAGCTGCCAGTGCCGTCTGTGGCTTGGGCCGTGGTCGTTCAAGAGTCGAACCAGCGGCTAGCTTCTGATCCATGAAGCCCTGTCGTCAGGCCGGCGATCCAACGATCGACGCGTGCCATGGCGAGTTTCCAACTCGCACTTCACCACTGCATCCTAAAACGGAATCGCAGGCGGTCAAGCGAAGGCGTGTCAGCCACGCCATGCACTGATTACGAAGCGGCCTCAAAGCCGGTTCAACGACGGGGGCAAAATTCAGCGAATCAGCTCGATTTCGCCAAAATTACGGATCACCGGATGCGATTGCTCGCCCGGCGCTGCATTGCCGGGGCGTTCGACGAGCACTGTCTGCATGCCAGCACAGCGCGCAGCATCTAGCTCTGCTGGCACATCGCTGAAGAACAAGATCTCGCCCGGCGGCAGTCCGAACTCGACCGCGATCTTCAAATAGCTGGTCGCTTCGCGCTTGTTGCCGGTAGTGGTGTCGTAATGGCCGCGCAGCAGCCGCAGCAAGTCGCCATGCTCGGTATGGCCAAAGAACAAGTGCTGCGCATGAACGCTGCCCGACGAATAGATTCGCACATCGATGCCGGCCGCGTTCCACGCTTCAAGCGCTGGCGGCACGTCGTCATACACATGCGCGCGCAGTTCGCCGCTGACAAAGCCTTGCTCCCAGATGACGCCTTGCAGTTGCTTGAGGCCCGTCGCTTTCGCGTCGCCATCCATTAATCGCAACGCTTCGTCGATGAGCAGACGCTGCAGGTTCTCGACCGAGGTGTCCTCCCCGCCCCATGCGGTCAGGCTATCGTGCCCCAGATCCTTTGCCACCTGATCAGCGGCCGACATCAGCGCCGGCTCGCCCCAGTGCTCGCGCACGAAGCTTTCCAGCTTACGCCGCGCGAAGGGAAACAGCACTTCATAGACAAAGCGGATCGACGACGTAGTCCCTTCGATATCAAGCAGAATGCCACGAGCGTGAAATTGCATGGAAACTCTCACAAAGGTCCCGCCTGCCGCGGCGGGACAGAAGCATGTCTCTCAATTGTAGGCGCTGCCAGCCAATTGCGGTCGCTCGGCCTTCGATGTAGGCACGAAGCACCGTCGCCTAGCAACCTAGCCCATCGGCTATGCCACTCTTCAGGGGCACCTACTGGACATTTACCACTTTGTTGAAATCACCACTGCCGACGGTGGCATAGGCGGGGCCCAAGCAAAGCGGCTGATAGTTCTCGTGCACGCCGCCCGAGACATAGTGCGGCGTCCAACCGGACGGATCTTGAAACAGGCGAATGCAACGAATCTGCTTGTCGCTGCACAGGTCGAACCAGTGTTGCATCCCTCGCGGCACGTTGATCAGATCGCCGCTTTCGACCTGCACAGCGAAGACCGGGCCGTTTTCGGGATGAATATGAAACACGCCGCCCCCTTTAACGGTGAAGCGGACTTCGTCTTCGACGTGCGTGTGTTCTTTGCTGAAC
>JAEZGD010000311.1 GCA_023417165.1 Planctomycetota bacterium | reverse complement strand
ACATCTCGCTGGCGCGCGCGAACTTCTCTTGCGCGCGACGGCGAAGGTCCATCTGCTCGATGACCAGATGCGCACGCGGTGCGGATAGCTCTTTGCGCAAGGCCGCAACCAGTCGCGTCAACTCGCCAGAAAAACCCGCGCAGCGGGCGAGGTACGGCTCGGCCGCAGCACTAGTCAGCCACTCGTAATCGGCCAAAGAAGCCGTCATGATAGGGTCATGCCTTCCGATCCACCGATTAAGCTGCTCGGCGTTTACCTGCATTTGGCCAGGGCGAGCCAGCAGCGCGTCCGTCCGCACGTTCAGGACCGCCTGTTGGTGATTGCGTCCACCATCGCCGCGCGGCTGAAACTGTCGCGCGTCGCCGCCTATTGTCGGCAAAAGGTCCTCGCGCACAACCGGCAACACCTGATCGGCAACTACGGCTCGGTCGAAGAGGCGCTCGACGACAGCGACTTTCTGCACCTGCTGAAACAACTGCAACGCCGCTTTCCGGCCGAAGAAGCCGAGCGCATGCTGGCGACACTTGGCATCGAGCAGGGGCGCGAGTGGGAAACGTATTACACCGAAGAGGAATACGCCGCCGCGCTGCTCGGCGAAACGCCGCAGTCGCTGGCCGCGCGGTTTCCATAATCGGTGCGTTCGGCGTTGGCTTCACTTTCGTCCCTGCCTGGCAACGCGCACGACAATCGCACGCGCATTTTCAGGCAGGCTTGCCGCAAGCGGCACAGGCGCAAATCCACCAGCCACAGCACAGGCCTCGCCGCCGCTGGTCGATACCTTTCGAGACGCCGCAGTCTCGAAAGGCAGCCATGGACGAGAAAAAGAAAAAGTGGATGTTCATTCCGCTGGTTTTGACCGCGATCGGCGGCCCGTATGCTGCGATGAGCGGCGACGTCGGCAAGTTGTTGTCGTCCTTCCAGAAGTCGGACGCGCCGCAACACGCGGCAATGCCGATGCTCGGCGACGATTTCGCTTACACGAACAGTGCCACCTATGTCGGTCCTGACGGCCAGCAGGCCATCGCGCCGACGACCGACGCGGCTCACGCTCCGCGGCTCTCGGGCCCGACCGTCGAAGACCTGGCGGCAGTGATTCGCTTCGACATCTCGCCGCGCTGGGTCGGTCAGTATTGGTCGCGTGTCTCGACCGTTACGTCGGAACTTGAACTCGAAGGGCTGCGCGTGCCGCTGGTTACCGGCCCGCGCCCCGATGACATCGCCGGATCGTTGACCTATTACTTCGACAAGTACCACACGGTGCAGCGCGTGACGTTTCACGGCTCGACCGGCGATGAACGCCGACTCGTGACGCTGCTGACTGGTGTGTATGGCTTCAAAGAACAGCCGTCGATCAACGGCGGCATGTACGTGACGACCTGGAACGGTAGGCCCACCAGCTTGCTGCGCATCGAGTACGCGCCGGTCGTCCGATCGACCACGCCCAACTCACAGAAGCAGATCGTCTTCGAGATCAATCGCCCTGGCGAGTTCAACAAGCTTAGCGACGAGATGCAAGCGATCATCGCCAGAGACGCGCATGTGCGCCGCTGGTAAATAGCGCGCCGCTGCTACTAATAATTCAGCGACGCGCAGAGCGGTGAAGAACTAGGGCACGAGCGGCTTTGAGGGCGCGTCTAAGTCGGGTCCCGTGTTCTCTTCGGCGCGAATGCCTGCGCGCGGGCGTTCCGGCACACGGCGGATCTGCTGCGCTTCGAGATCGCGCACGCGCAGTTCCAGGTCGTCGATCTTGGCTTGCATGGCGCGAACTTGCGCTTGCAACTGCGCCACGACTTCGTCGCGCGGCGCGCCGCCGACATCATCGAGCGCGCGTTCCAGGCGGCGGAGCAGGGGACGGCCCTCGCCAGGGGGCGGGGCGGCCGGCGCCAACCGCACCTGCTTCCGAAAAACCTGATCGCGCTGATAGTACGAGATCTCGATCGTATCGCCAGGCCGCGCGCCTGCGATGATCGCCGCCAAGTCTTCAGGACCATCGACGCGAGCGCCGTCGACCGCAACAATCGCCGCGCCAACCGGCAAGCCATAACGTTCGGCGGCCGAGCCGCGCTGAATACTTTCAATCACCGCGCCGCGACGCACAATCAAACCATAGCGACGCTGCAAGTCAGGACTCACCGGCAGCGCACGCACACCAAGCGTCGCAGGCGGTTCGTCGAACGGCACTTCCTCTGGCAGTGGCTCGCGCGGCTCGGGCCCCGGCAGCACTTCGGCCATCGGCTCGCCTTCGCGCGCGGCCAGTGTCACGCCGATTGTCTGCTTACGACCGTTGCGATCGACAACCGTTTCAATGCGCGAGCCAGCGGGCAGTTTGTCGACAATCGCGCCGACATCGTCGAGCGTCGCCACGTCGACGCCGCCAATCGAGACGAGTCGATCGCCAGGCTTGATGCCTGCGGCATCGGCCGGACCACCTGCGCGCACCGAGATCACTTCCAAGCGACCATTCTTCACATCGGCCGTCAGTCCCAAGTAGCCAGGCGTGGTCGCACGCGGCGTAGTTTCGTTGGGTGCGGCTGGCGGTTGGGCCGGCAGCACTCCGGAATCGCCAAGGCGTTTCTCCAAGCGTTCGAGCAGCGATTGAGCCTGAACCTGGCCACCGATCCACGTCCACGACAGAAGCGTCGTCAGCAATAGCCACCGCGCCATGGCGATCCTCCTTCAAGATGGGGTTTTCCCGCCAACGTCGCATTATATCGCCTGGGCGGATGCGATATGCTGCCAGCTATGGCCGATCCCTCTTCGATCTCGGTGCAGCATCCACCCCGCGAGCGATGGGGGAGCGTCATCAATCTGGCGCTCGCGCATCGCCCGCCAGAAGAACGGATGCGTCTGACCGACGCGCTGTTGCAGCAACCGCCTGGCGCGCCTCCCGATGCGGGGTTTGATGGCCTGCGCGAAGCTCGAAGTGACGGCGAGCTGGTCGGCGCGGCCCTTGCCGTGCTGCAACCGGGACAAGCGGCGCTCGTCTATCAACCGCGTTTGCTGCCCGCAGCGCCGGAAGCCGCGCGCGGACTATTAAATGCAGCCCTCGATCGCTTCCTGGTCGACAATCGCGTGCATCTTGCCCAAGAAGTACTAGCGATCGACGCGCTCGAGGATGCCGCGCGCTCGCGCAGCGCCGGCTACCACATAGAAATAGAGCTGCACTACCTGGCGGCCGATCGGCAGGTCTTTCCAACGTCTCGCCCCTCAAGCGAGTTAACGTTTGACTCCTATACTGACGCGGTCCACGACCGGCTCGCTAAGGTGCTCGAGCTGACCTATCTCGACACGCTCGATTGTCCGGAACTTAACGGCGTTCGTTCCACCACTGATACCATCGCCGGGTATCGGGCCACCGGCGAGTTCCGCCCCCAGGCGTGGAGTCTCGTCCAACACCAGGGCGAGGACATCGGCTGCGTCTTGGTTGGCCATCACCACCCCTGGATGGCGGAGTTAATCTATATGGGTTTGATTCCGCAGGCGCGTCGCAGAGGTTGGGGCAAGGTGCTGACGAACTGGGCACTTTGGACCGCGCAGCAGTTGAATTGCGCGGTACTTTCGGTCGCGGTAGATGCTCGGAACACGCCGGCGCGACGCGCCTACGAACAGGCGCAGTTTGCCCCGTTTGACCAACGTCGGGTGATGTTGCGTACAACTTTCTGATGAGTATTCGTGGCTCGCCGCAGTGATTTTCCAACTGCTTGTGCGAAAACCATTTACAACCACGCGCCGAGGCCTGTCGTCCGGCCAGTGCTCGGTTCCGCACATGTTTTCCACGCGCCGTCTTCACCAATCCTTCCCGCACCGCTGACCAGTCGACGCGTTTTTTCCGAGGATTCCGCGTTGCTCCGCATCAGATCCAAAAAAACTTAAGTTCGCCGATCGCGCGCGTCTTGAACACAACGCTAGCAATCGTACAATCACGGACCTTAGGGATTCATGACGTATCTCAGCCGATGCGTTGCCGGCCGCGGCAATGCATCGCCTTCCTCGTATCGCACGCAATGCCATTGGCCGGCATGCGTGGCGGGCTCGTTCGTAGCCCGACACGATTCACCTTAGGGTGTATAAACCGGCGCTAAGGCTGCGCGCGTAGGACGCCAGCGAACGTGAGCAAGGACGATAGGGACATCGTATCCGTCGTGCGACACGCACTGGTGGAACGAGTCGGACAAGAC
This sequence comes from Planctomycetota bacterium, assembly GCA_023417165.1. GTDB lineage: Bacteria > Planctomycetota > Planctomycetia > Pirellulales > Pirellulaceae > JAEZGD01. Next base: position 1,584 of record JAEZGD010000311.1, on the reverse strand, counting down.
CGCTATGACCTCTGGTTCAACAACGGCGTCGAGCTCGAAGTTGACGGGACGTCGTTGCGCGTACTTGCCAACAATCTGTTCACGCTCGAACGGCTGCGTAAGAGCTTCCGCGAAGATTTGGAAGTCAGCGCCCGCGCGCTGTTTGGTATCGATGCCGAGGTCCACTTCTCGGTGGTGCCGGCCAAGTCCAAGCCCGCTGCTCGCGTCGATGGCCCCTCCACTCCCACTCGCCCGGTAGCGCCCCCCACAGTGGCGTTTGCCCGCCCCGCCTCACCCGCCCCGGCAGCCACACCCGCTGCGACGCCTGCCACGACCGAAACTCCGCGCCGCGTGTTCGCCAGCCTCGAGAGCTTCGTCGTTGGCGACGGCAATCGTTTGGCGCATGCGGCGGCGCGTTCGGTGGTGAAGCGACTTGGCTTTGTCTCGCCGCTGCTGATCCATGGCCCGACCGGGTCGGGTAAATCGCACCTGCTGGAAGGAATTTGCAGCGGCGTGCGACGCACCGGTCGCGACCGGCGCGTCGTGTCGCGCTCGGCCGAACAATTCACCAGCTACTTCCTGGAAGCGTTGCAGGGCAGTGGCCTGCCGATGTTTCGCCGCAAGTATCGCGACGTCGATCTGCTGATCATCGACGACGTGCAATTCTTCGCAGGCAAGAAGGCCACGCTGGTCGAACTGCAACACACGATGGACACCCTGGCGCGCGCCGGTAAGCAAATGGTGCTGGCCGCCGATCGCCCGCCTGCCGAACTGCAACAACTGGGCAGCGAACTGGTCGCGCGGATGTCGGGCGGATTGGTGGTCGGGGTCGAAGCGCTCGACGAAGCCACTCGCCTCGGCGTGCTGCGTCAGTTTACGACGCAACTGCAAACGAATATTTCGGAAGATGTGCTGCGTTGGTTGGCCGCGCAACTGGTTGGCGACGCCCGGCAACTGCGTGGTGCTCTAAACCGCATCATCGCTACCAGCGAAGCTTTCGAAACACCGATCACGCTCGATCTTGCCATTCAAGCCACGCGCGACCTGATGGTCACCGCGCGCAGGGCGGTGCAATTGGTCGACATCGAACGCGCCATCTGTAACTTGTTTGGCGTGACGGCCGACGCCTTACAGACCGAGAAACGCACCAAGCGTTTGAGCATGCCGCGCAGCCTGGCGATGTGGCTGGCACGCAAGCACACGCGTTCCGCCCTGGTCGAGATTGGCGAATACTTCGGTCGTCGCAGCCACAGCACCGTGATCGCCGCCCACAACAATGTCGAGAAGTGGCGCAACCTCGGCGAAACGGTCTCCCTCACCGGCGGCGCTTGCCAAATCGAAGACGCCATCAAGCGCGTCGAAGCCGAACTCCGGTTGGCCTAATTCGCTGCCATGTCCAGCCTCTCGGGGTGCCACTGATGGCTTGTCCAGCAGTGTTGAGTGGTGACTGCTATTTAAATACGGCTCGCCTCTCTCCCTTCTGGATAGAGCGACACTCTCAGTTACAGGCCGTCTCCAAAAGCACTTCATAGCAGCGTCATAAGTCAGGGCCCACTCAACACCCTGACCAGCACTGCTGGACAAGCCAGCAGTGGCACCCCGAGA
>JAEZGD010000300.1 GCA_023417165.1 Planctomycetota bacterium | reverse complement strand
CTTCCGAACAGCATGGCAAGTCACGTTTCGCCGATGCCGAAGGACCTGCCGCCGAGCAGGCGCGGCTCGATTACGCCCGCGAAGCGACCGACCTGGTGTTGGAATACTTGAAGGATCAGAAGGATCGCCCCGATCAAGAACTGCTGAACGATCTGGGATGGACGCAGGAAGACCTCAAGCAATTCTTAGCCAAGTGGGAAGCAGCCAAACGTGATGCCGCGGCGAATCCTGGTGGTCAACGCGAGCTTGACGAAGCCCTACGCAGCCTTGGCTTGCGTCCTGGTCAGGACAAGCTGCGTCGCGCCGAAACGCGCAGTGACAACGTGCGTGGCCTTGGCGATGTTGGCCCCACCAGTGGCCCACCTTCGAAATACCTCGAACAGTTCCGCGCCTTCAAGAAAGGCGCCGCCCGCGGCAAGTAACAACGTAGGGTGTGGCGAGTCCGCGAGCCGCACCGAGGCAAATGACGAATGACGAAGCACCAATGACCAAGGCTTATAACCCTTAGTCATTCGTCATTCTTACGCTGCAAGTAAGACTCCAAGATCATCTGCGCTGCCAGCGCATCGATGCGGGCTTTGCGGCGTTTCTTGGTTAGCTCGGTGCCAGCCAGCAGGTGCTCGGCTGCATGACTGGTGTAGCGTTCATCGTGCAAAGCGATCGGCAGCCTGGTCGTTTCGTGCAGCCACTTGGCGAACTCGCGAGCTTCCAGCGATTTGCGGCTCTCGTCGCCGCTGACATGCAGCGGTAGGCCCACGACAAAGCCGACCAGCCCTTCGTCTTTCACGAGCTGTTGAAACCACTTGGCGTCGAGCGCGAGCGTGCGCCGTTCGTAGACTTCGTGCGGGCCGCAGAACTTTCGCCCTGGATCGCAAGTGGCAATGCCGATGCGCCGCGTGCCATAGTCGACGCCTGCCAGGCGGCCGCTCTCGGGCATGGGCAGGGCCGCAGGAGAAGCTTCGCTCATTCCGCCGCTGCTTTCTGCAAAACCTCTGTCGGTAGCGGGCAGCGCTTGTCAGCCGCCACAAAGCAGCCCTCTTGCAAGAACTTGAGGATCGCCTGGCGAACGTGGATATCGTCCATCAAGTCGCCATGCCAGACCGGCGCGATGGCGAAGTCGCACGCACCTGCGAGCTTCGTTTCGTTGACCGAGACTACGCCGTCGTCATCGCCAGCCACGAGCGGATTGAGGCCAACTTCCGTCCCACGCCCGCCGGCGATGATGCCGAAGTCGCAGCTTGGCGTGGCCAGATGCGGTTCCAGCTTCGCCCAGTTATCGGCAAGCTGCTGCCCGCTCTTGCCCCATACGATTTGAAAGACCTTGTTCTCGCTGAACCGCTTGGCGAATTCCGCCCCATTGTTGGGAGGACCCAGCATCACGATGCGACGGATGCGCGGATTGGGCTTCAATCCATGCGCGCCCGTTTCGCAATCGCCGAGGTAATGCCGCAGCACGATGTTGCCTAGGCTATGCGCGACAAAGTTGATTTCGTCGGCCTCGTCACATTGAGCCACGATGCGCGCGAGCGCCGCGGCGTGCTCGCCGACTTCGGCGCGGCTACTAGCATAGTTGAAGTTGATGACCGTATAGCCGCCTTCTTTCGCCAGCCAGTCGCACATCGGTTGCAACTGATGACGCGAGCGCAACAAGCCATGCAGCGCGATCACCACTTTGCCGCGCGGCGCAGTGAGCTTGTGAGCCACGCGCGCCTCTTCGAGCTGCGCCTCGCAATGTTCGAGCGTGCCCCACGTGTGGCGCACATCTTCGGCATCGAGCAGCCGGCAATGTCCGGTCAACACGTTGCGCTGGACGCGCCAGCCGTCCAAAATGGTCAGGTCGGTCCAGAACTGCTTGCCGCCTGACGTGGCGCTAGGCAAGTTCCAGACGCCCACATCGGACGCCGCCTCTGCTGCGGCATTGTCACCCAGCATGGCAGGGGTATTCGCAAACGCAGGCTGGCGAATCGGCGCATCTTGCGCGTGCGCCGACGCCAGGCTCAATAGCCAAACGATGCAACACAGGCGACGCATGAAAGGGTTCCTTACATCCATGTAGATATTATCGTCGCCGGACAAGTGCTGCGGCAAGATTGATCCGCCGGGCCCGTGGCGGCCCGCCGCAGCTATAAATACTCGTCCCAGCCCTGTTCCTTGAGCTTTTCGGCCACCTGGCGGACCTGTTCCTCGCATTCTTTGCGAGCCACCAGCGTCGCGTGCGGCGTGTGCACCACGATGCAGTCTTCCAGCCCCACCGTGACGATCAGATGTTGGCCATCCGCCCGCACAATGGTGCCTTGCGTATCGATACCGATGTGCCGTCCCACGATCGTATTGCCAGCATCGTCGACGCCGCGCAGCCGCGCCAGACTTTGCCAGTTGCCGACATCGTCCCAGTCAAAAGTCGCTTCAAACACGGCCACTTCCGGAAAACGCTCGAGCACCGCAAAGTCGATCGACTTGCCGCGCAGCGCCTCGAATTCGCGGCGAAACGTCGCCTCGAACTCCGGCGTCCCCATCGACCGTCCGATGGTCTCGAGGTGCTCGTACATCGCGGGTTCGTATTCCTTCAGCGCCGCTAGCACGGTCTTCGCCTTCCAGACGAAAATGCCAGCGTTCCAGTAAAAGCGGCCAGTCGCCAGGTATTCGCGGGCGACGTCCGCCTTGGGCTTCTCGCGGAACTTCACCACCTGATAAGCACCGCTGGCGGCATCCAAGGGCGCGCCGCGTTCGATATATCCGTACGATTCGGCCGGATAGGTCGGCTTGATGCCAAAGGTGACCAGCCGCTGCGGATGCTCGTCGACATGCTGCACCGCCTTGGCGAGTGCTGCGCGGAAGCTGCTGTCAGGCGAGATCACATGGTCGGCCGGCATTACGACCATGGTGGCATCGGGATCGTGCTGGCTGACCCAAAACGCCGCCAGGCCCACGCACGGCGCGGTGTCGCGCTTGCACGGCTCACCGATCAGCGCGGCGCGCGGAATCTGCGGCAGTTGCTCGGCCATCGGCGCGATCAAGCGCTCGTTCGTGACGACCAACAGCCGTTCCGGCGGCACCAGGTCGCCCAGGCGATCGATGGTGGCTTGAATCATCGTCCGCTCGCCGGCCAGGTCCAGCAATTGCTTCGGCAAAGCAGCGCGGCTAGCGGGCCAAAAACGAGTACCGGCTCCGCCTGCCATAATCACAGCGTGTAACATCTCGAATCCTTTCTACTGCAAAAACGTGTCCGTGTTGAATTTGGTACCTCGAGCGACCCGTTGCCGCAAGGCCTCGGCATCCAGAGCGAGTGCCGGGTGAATTTCGACTTTGATGTCGGACGCTACTTCCGCGCCGGCCGCTTCGAGCCAACTGCGGTGCAGCGCGACCATCGCGGCTTGCGCACTGGCGGGTGTATCGCTGGCCGCGCCAGGAGCATTCTTGACCGGTGCGAAGGCCGCCGCCCGTTCGACCTCAACGACCAACGCATCGCGGGCCTGGGGCAGCAGATCGAAAATAAATCGCTCGAACTTGATCGCGTTGGGCTCGGTCGGCTCGATCTTCACGCCAGCTTCGTCCACATACGGCACCTTTTTGCGTGCGAAGTGCAGCGGCAGCGCCGCCTTCTGCTGGCTGACTCGCTCCAAGAACGAAACGGCAAACGCATGCACGGCCGTGTTGCCAGCCCACAGCGTCAGCGAACCATCCGCTTCGCGCCGCGCGGCTTGCTCCGGCGAGAGATCGCTGTATTCGATAATCTGCAGGCTGCCATCGACCGCGGCGACCACACCGACGCGCTCCGCCGGATCGTGCTTGCGCACCACCTGAGTCGTCAGCTCCGATTGCGCGAGCAAATGATAGCCGAGAAACTCGGGATCGCAGACAGTCAGCAGTGGATTGTCGATCTGGCCGTAGAACAGCGTCTTGATGCCTTGCTTGCGCAGCGCGTCGAACGTGATGACGCGCGCGAGCGCCGCCAACATGCCGCCATGCCCGTCGGGTGCGAGTGCAATGTCATGACGATCGGCGAGCAGTACGCGTCGCGTTTCCGCATCGATCGCGGGGAGCGTCCCTTGCTCGAAGAACCGCAGGTCTTCGTCCCGCTGCAAACCAAAGTGATGGCGTTCGATGAAATAGGCTTCGGTTTCGGCCGTCGTCGCGGGACTGGTCATCACCAACAGCGGAATCCGCGTCTGGTACCGCGCTGCGACCGCCTGCATGCGATCGATGATGATTTCAAACAGCGAACGCCCCGACACCGGGCCAATGGCGAACATGCCCTTCGGATGATCGAAGCCCAGCCGCGTGCCCTGGCCGCCAGCGACCAGGATCATGCCGACCTCGCCGGCCCGCAGCGCCGCCTCGCCCCGCGCGCGGGCTTCCTCCGGCGAAAAGCGATTGTCGGTGGCGTTACAGCGAACCGCGGGCGGCGACTCAGCGCGATCGGCCTGGCTGCTCGACGGCGCGGCAAGCTGCTCCAGGACGCTGAAATCGAGCGATTGAATCTGCGCAGCCAGGTGTGCGCGCTCGGCGTCGGTTAGCAAGTGCCAAAACGACAGCAGATGCTCTTGTCGGTGTGGCCGGACGCAGGCGAGAAGTTCGTCGTAGGTGGCGCTCACCGCGGGCCTCTCCTTCACTTTGATCTAAAACAGCCAACCCTGCACATACGCGTACGCCAGCCAACACAGGACGGGAAACAGCACGAACATCGTCCCGTAGGTGAATAGCGTAGTCCAGGCGTGACGTGGCCAACGTGCCATGCGACCCCCCAATTAAAGCTTCTCCAGAGTGTATCATGAGGGGCGTTTGGTGACACGCGGCCACACCGAAGGTTTCGCCGCCAGCTACATCCCAGACATCGACGCGCCCGTCTTTGACGCGGCGCGAGGAAAGCCCCGTTATGTTGCAGCATCGAATGGCCTTGTGGCCGCTGGCCTTGGCGCTCTGCCTGGCGACACACGCCGCCGCCGAACCGGTGGCGATCCGTTTCTCGCCACGCACCACGATTCACCTGGTCGATCAGCAGGAAGGCCGCGAGCGTATTGCCATCAAGGACGACTTCGTCCGCGCACTGAGCCGCTTCGATCTGCAAAGCCGTTTGAAAACGACCGACGACGTGAAAGTCGACGACCTGCTGGAACTGTACCGGCAGAATGTCACCGACTGGCCGGAAGAGGATGCCGCTGCGGTGCGCGACGCGGTCACTTTCGTCGCCGATCGCCTGGCGGGTTTCGACCTGAAGCTGCCGGAAGTGGTGGCCATCGTGCGCACGACTGGCAAAGAGGAGTCGGGCGCGGCCTATTGCCGTGGACCGACGATTGTGCTGCCTGCGAACATGCTGCGTAAGGACGCCGCTGGCCTGCGCCGGCTGGTCGCGCATGAACTGTTCCACGTGCTGAGCACGCACGATCCCGAACTGCGTCGCGATTTATACGCGGCGATTGGCTTTACGACTTGCGATCCGATCGCGCCGCCGAAGTCGCTCGCCGCGCTCACCATCGCCAATCCTGACGCGCCGCGCATTGATTGCACGATGGACCTGACGCTGGAAGGGGGCGAACGTGTGACCGCTGCGCCGATCCTGGTGGCTTCGGACGCGTTCGATCCCAATGCCGGTAAGACGATGTTCGACTACCTGCAATTTCGCTTGCTGGTCGTCGAGAAGGCCGATGATAGTTGGCGCGCGGTTGAAGTCGATGGTGCGCCACGCCTGATCGATCCACGCAAGCAAGACGATTTCTGGACGCAGATCGGCAGGAACACCGGTTACGTGATTCATCCCGACGAAATCATCGCCGAGAACTTCGCTCACCTCGTGATGGCCAGCGACAAGCTGCCCTCGCCGCAAATCGTCGAAAAGATCAAAGCCCGGCTGAGCACCAAGTAGGACGGGCTTCCAAACCCGCCTGCCTGAGGATCCAAACCACTACTTCGCAGCCGTGATCGTCAGCCACACGATCGCGGGCGGGTCAATCAGCGCGGCTGCCGCTGGAACATTCGCCGGCATTTGTTCGGCGCCGATCGTAATCGGATAGTTGCCAGGCGGGGCGTCAGCCGCGACGTTCAGGACTAGCTTGACTGACTTCGCGCTATCGCCTTCAGTCTTCGAGATGGCTGGCTCGGCAGTCACGCCGGTCGGCAGCGGCGTCGCGGAGATCGCGATCTCTTTGGTTTGGGCGCCGCGCTGCACCGTGACGGGAATCTCGAGCTTGCCGCCGGCGGCGACCGTAAAAGCATCAGCCGCCACCGTCAACTCCTCGTCGGTTTGCTGCTGATCGAGCACCAATTCATAAGCATAACGCAGCCCGCCGCGGCGATGCACGTCGCGCAACGCCACGGTGTACTCGCCATCGGCCGGAGCCTTGAAGGTCAGCCGCGGATCGGGTTTGCGATCGGCGTCGTCCGCATCGCTCAGCACTTTGCCTTCGGCATCGGACACGATCAGCATCGCATCGAGCGGCGAGCCATACGCCCGCGCGTGAACCGCGAGAATGGTCGTTGAGTTCTTGGCCGCATGAAAGCGGAACGTATCGATTTCCTCCGCCGCACTTAATTGCCCGGCGATGCGCAGCAGGGCAGGCTTGGCCGCCAGTGCCGCGGGCGCGTCTTGTTCGTGAATCTGGTCCGTGGCGGCATGGTGAGCATAGCCGGCGACATTCGGCAAGAAGTGCGAGGTCGTGGCGACTCCTGCCGCCGGCAAGCCGGGCCCGAAGGCCAAACGCTGCTGAGCATCGCCAGGCTTGGGCAAGGTGTACTCGACCAGGCCGCTGTTGGTGAGCGTCAGACGATACAAGTAAGTGTCGCCGCCCGCGAAGCCGATCGTGGAATTGGGCTCTGCGGCAAACGAGAACACGCGCACCAGGTAAACGCCCGCGCGCGGCGCGGTGAATTCGATTTGCGGATCGAGGCCGAACGCGTCGTTGTTCTGCTTCAAAACGAAGGCTTCAATCTGCGCCGGCGAGTTGGCCAGCGACGACAAGCGTCGCTCGCGCAGTTCGCAGATTTGCAGCACGCCATCGAGTGGCGCCCCGAGCATGCTATGAGCTCGCAGCGAAGCCACCAGTGTCTCGCCTTCGGCCAGCGTAACTGCATACGCGTCGACATCGCCTGACTTGTTGAGCTTGCCGTTGACGATGGCGGGCAGCGCGACGGTTTGCGGCTTGTCCGGCGAGTTATTCGGCTCTTGCTCGGTGATTTCCGGCAGCTGATCAATCAGCAGCGGACGCATCATCGAAGCGCCTTCGGTATTGAACAGCCGCAGCCAGACGACGCCCGGCGCGGCTTCTTTAGCGACGGTGACACGCAGCTTGCCTTTGTCGGCTTCCGCCTTGATCTGCACGCCGCTGTGACTCGACCAGACTTCGACCGGCCAGTCAGCAAACTCGCCGCTGACTGTGACGACAAACTCGCTGCCTACCTGGCCACCGGCCGGATACAGCATCGTCAACTTGGGAGGGGCGGCGCTGGCGACCGAGGCACCAGCGCAAATCGTCAACAGCGAACCAACAAAGGCTTGCAAGCGGCGCGAGACATTCATCGAGACTCTTATACCATCAATTCATGAATCGGCGTTGGATCGCTGACCAGGTGCGTCGGTCGGCCTTCGTGCGTGTAATAGATCTTGTTGGGATCCATGCCCAGCTTCTTGTAGATTGTCGAGACGAAGTTCTCGGGGCTCAGCACGCGATCGACGGCCGAGAAGCCCTTGTTGTCCGTGGCGCCAATCACTTGCCCGCCCGGCGTGCCACCGCCTGCGAACAGCACGCTCATGGCGTTGGACCAGTGGTCGCGGCCGACGTCTTTGTTGACTTGCGGAGTACGGCCGAACTCGCCGAGCGCAATCACCATGGTGGTATCGAGCAGGCCGCGCTCGTCGAGGTCTTCGATCAGCGTGGCGACGGTGTTGTCCCACGC
>JAEZGD010000215.1 GCA_023417165.1 Planctomycetota bacterium | reverse complement strand
GTGCTGGGGGCGCTGCGCGCAGCGGGAGCCAAGAGCGTGCTCGACTTGGGCTGCGGCGAAGGCAAGCGTTTGCGTGAGTTGTTGCAGGATCGTCAGTTCGAGCGCATTGTCGGCGTTGACGTTTCGTTTCGCGCGCTGGAGATTGCCAAAGATCGTCTGCACTTAGATCGCCTGCCGCCAACGAAAGCGGCGCGCATCGAACTGTGGCATGGTGCGCTGACCTATCGCGACCGGCGCTGGGAAGGCTTCGATGCCGCGGCGCTGGTGGAAGTGATCGAGCATCTCGATCCGGCTCGTCTGACGGCGCTCGAACGCGCGGTGTTTGAGTTCGCGCGGCCGTGCACCGTGGTGCTGACCACACCCAATCGCGAATACAACGTCCGCTGGGAGACGCTGCGTCCGGGGCGGCTGCGGCATCCTGATCATCGCTTCGAATGGACCCGCGCGGAGTTCACCACGTGGGCCAACGAAGTGGCGTCGCGCAGGAACTATCGTGTGCGGGTTTTGCCGATTGGACCGATCGATGCCGAAGTGGGGGCGCCGTCGCAGATGGCGGTCTTTGAAGTGCAAGATGCCACGCCGGGCGAAGGAGTGGACGCATGAAGATTCCACTTCCTCAATTGGCGCTCGTGGTCTTGATGGGCCCGAGCGGCGCAGGCAAGAGCACCTTCGCACGCCGGCATTTCTTGCCGACGGAAGTCTTGTCGTCGGACGTGTGCCGCGGGCTGGTGAGCGATGACGAAAACGCGCAAGCGGCGACGAATGATGCGTTCGAAGTGCTGCACTTTATTGCGGCCAAACGCCTGGCGGCCGGGCGGCTCGCGGTGGTGGATGCTACCAACGTGCAACCCGACGGGCGTCGCCAACTGGTACAACTCGCCCGCGAGTATCACGTCCTGCCGGTGACGATGGTCTTTAACCTGCCGGAGCGTCTGTGCCAGGAACGCAATCGCCTGCGCGCGGATCGCAACTTCGGACCGCACGTGATTCGTAATCAAGTGTCGCAGTTGCGCCGCTCCTTGCGGGGGCTCGCGCGCGAAGGCTTTCGCTACGTCTTTGAACTGGCGACGCCTGAGGAAGTCGATGCGGTCACGATCGAGCGCATGCCCTTGTGGACCGACAAGCGCGGCGAGCGCGGGCCGTTCGACATCATCGGCGACGTGCATGGATGTGCTGATGAACTCAAGCAACTGCTCACGCAACTCGGCTATGTGGTCAGCGATCACCAGGACGGTGCGTGGAGTGGGCCGGTTTATCGGCATCCCGAGGGTCGCAAGGCGGTGTTTGTCGGCGACCTGGTCGATCGCGGTCCGCGCGTGCTGGACGTGGTGCGCATCGTACGCAACATGGTGGCGTGCGATGCTGCGCTGTGTGTGCCTGGCAACCACGATGTCAAGCTGCTAAAGAAGCTGCAAGGCAAGCAGGTGCAAGTCACGCATGGCTTGGCGACGACGCTCGCTGAGATCGAGAACCTGCCGCTTGCGCATCCTGAGCGTCAGCAGTTTTGCGCTGAGCTGGCAAAGTTCCTGGATAGCCTCGTAAGCCACTTTGTGCTGGACGAGGGACGGCTGGTGGTGGCGCACGCCGGTATGAAGGCCGAGTTGCAAGGCCGTTCGTCGATGCGCGTGCGCGACTTCGCCCTCTATGGCGAAACGACCGGCGAAACCGACGAGTTTGGCTTGCCGGTGCGTCACAACTGGGCAGCCGAGTATCGCGGCGCCGCGATGGTGGTCTATGGCCACACGCCGGTGCCGGAGCCCGAATGGTTGAATCGCACCATCAACATCGATACCGGCTGCGTCTTTGGCGGCAAGCTAACGGCGCTGCGCTATCCCGAGCAACAACTCGTGTCAGTGCCGGCCGCACACACGTACTGCGAGTCAGTGCGGCCGTTTATGCCGAGCGCCAACGGCGACGAGCGTTCGGCGCAGCAGGTACTCGACGATGTGCTGGATGCGGAAGACGTCCTAGGCAAGCGATTGATCGCGACGCGCTTGCAGGGAGCGATCACGATTCGTGCCGAAAACGCCATTCCCGCACTGGAAGTGATGGGCCGGTTTGCCGTCGATCCCAAGTGGCTGATTTACTTGCCGCCGACGATGTCGCCATGCGAAACGTCATCGCTGCCCGACGTGCTTGAACATCCCGCCGAGGCGTTTGCCTACTATCGCAACCAAGGCGTGCCGACGGTGGTCTGTCAGCAGAAGCACATGGGCTCGCGCGCCGTGGTGGTCGTATGCCAGGATGAAGCGGCGGCGCGCAAGCGGTTTGGTATCACGACCGGCGAGACAGGCGTGATTTATACGCGCACTGGCCGGCCGTTCTTCAACGATACGGCGCTGGCGGGTGCGTTTATCGATCGCCTGCGCGCGGCGCTCACGCAGACAGGATTTTGGGAACGCTTTCATACGGCCTGGGCATGTTTGGATTGCGAGTTGTTGCCATGGTCGGCCAAAGCCCAAGAACTGCTGCGCGGTCAGTACGCCGCGGTCGGAGCAGCCGCGCTCGCGGCGCTGCCAGTTGCCGCTCAGCGCCTGACGCAGGCGGTACAGCGATTGACCGACGACGCCCAGGCGACAGCCGCCGCGCAACTGCAACGGCTTGCCGAGCGGCATGAGCATGTGCGCAACTATGTGACGGCTTATCGGCAATACTGCTGGCCGGTGCAGTCGCTCAACGACTTGAAGTTGGCGCCGTTTCATCTGTTGGCGACCGAAGGGAAGGTGCACAGCGATCAAAGTCACTTGTGGCACTTGCAAACGCTGGCAGAGATCTGTGCCGCCGATCCGCAGTGGCTATTGGCGACGCCGCAGCGCACGATTTCGCTGCTCGATGCGGCGAGCGAGGCCGATGGAGTGGCGTGGTGGGAATCGCTCACCACCGCAGGTGGCGAAGGCATGGTGGTCAAGCCGCTCGACTTCGTGATGCGCGGTACGCATGGTCTGGTGCAACCCGCGATGAAATGTCGCGGGCGCGAGTACCTGCGCATCATTTATGGTCCCGAGTATGCAGCGGCGGAACATCTGGCGCGGCTTCGCTTTCGCCGCCTGGCGACGAAGCGGTCGCTAGCGCTGCGCGAGTTCGCGCTCGGAATCGAGGGGCTCGAACGCTTCGCGCGCCAGGAACCGCTGCGCCGCGTGCATGAATGCGCTTTCGGCGTATTGGCGCTGGAGAGCGAAGCGGTCGATCCGCGGTTGTAGTTGGGCTTTCGTCGTCCTACTTGCTAGTGGACGCGGCGCATGCGGGCTGTTATCAAAGCGAGTGTTTGGTTCGTAGTTTCTGATGATGGACTCACTCGCGAGGCGATTATGCTCAAGCACGCGTTGGTTCTGATGTTGGTATTGGCGGCGTCGTCGACGGCGCTCGCGCAAGCGCAAGCAAACAAGAAGAAGGCTCCGCCGGCGCGCTTGGCGCCGACGGTGGCCGACTATGTGTATGGCAAGGATTCGGAGCGGCAGAAGTTCGACTTCTGGCAGGCCGAGTCGCGCGAGCCGACGCCGGTTGTGCTGCTGATTCATGGCGGCGGTTGGGTGAATGGCGACAAGACCGGTTATGGCACCACGGCGATTAAGCCGTACTTGGATGCCGGCATTTCGGTCGCGGCCGTCAACTATCGTTTTATCGCCCAGGCGATGGAGCAGAAGGTGGAACCGCCGGGCAAGGCTCCGTTGCACGACGCGGCGCGGGCGCTGCAAACGATTCGTGCTCATGCGAAAGAATGGAACATCGATCCGCAGCGCATCGGCGCGACGGGAGGCTCGGCCGGCGCCTGCACGTCGCTGTGGCTCGCGCTACACGATGATTTGGCCGATCCCAACAGCACCGATCCGATCGCGCGACAATCGACGCGCTTAACTGCCGCGGCCGTGAGCGGCGCACAAACGTCGCTCGATCCAAAAGAGCTGCGCGAGTGGATTCCCAACTCGATCTATGGCGGGCATGCGTTCGGCTTTGCCGAAAAGGGACGCACGCGTGCACAAGAGTTCGATCTGCTGATCGAAAACCGTGAGAAGGTGCTGCCGTGGATCAAGGAATACTCGCCGATCGAATTGGTGAGCAAAGACGATCCGCCGATCTTCCTCGACTATCCGAATCAGAAGACGCCACCGATGGTTGGCCAGAAGGAAGCTGATCCGACGCACTCGGCGATGTACGGCGTGAAGCTCGCCGAGAAGCTGGCAGCGACCGGCATCGAGGCCGTCGTCTCGTATCCTGATCAGAAGGATGAGAAGTATGGTTCGATCGCGAAGTTCTTGATCGCGAAACTGAAGAAGCAGTGAGAGCGAAAGTGCCAAGGCTCAAGTTCCAAGTGCCAAGCCGGCAACTTGGAACTTGGTACTTGGAGCTTGGAACTTCTTGTCTTAGCGCCACATCGTGTTCGCGGCGCCGGTTTCGAGCGAGAGAAGCAACTGTTGGCTCGGATAGTGCTGCGGGGCTTGTTGTAGCGCGGCACGCAAGGTTAGTACGGCGTTGGCTTGCTCGCCGGCGCGGACTTGGGCGTCGGCGAGTTCGTAGAGCACTTGGATGTCGGGCTGGTTGCCGCTTTGAGCGATCGCAGTCGAGAGTGTCTCGGCGGCATCGTCGTAGCGGTTGAGTTGCTTAAGCGTGACGCCTTGCTTGACGAGCACACGCATCGGTACCTGGCCTGGCCCATAGCGGTCGGCGAGCGCCGAGAGCGTCGCCAGGGCGCGCTGCGGTTTGTTCTGTTGGTGATAGATCTCGGCGACCGCCATCTGCACGTTCGGCTGCAACTCTTCCAGGCTCAGCGCGCGATGATAACTGGCCAGCGCGCGATCCAAGTCGAGCGCGACGCGCTGGGTATCGC
>JAEZGD010000102.1 GCA_023417165.1 Planctomycetota bacterium | reverse complement strand
GCGCTCAGCGGGCATGCGCCGCCGACCGACGATCAGCGTCTGCGCGACACGCTCGACCTGTTTCCCGCTTATGGTTCGGTGGTCGACAAGCTGGCTCCTAACACCAACGGCATGCCGACGTTCGTGTCGTATCCGTACACGATTAGCGATGGTTCGATCACGCCAGGCCAGCACGCCAGCTTCCTGGGCAAGCAGCACGATCCGTTCTTCTTTGGCGAAGATCCCAACAACAAGGATTTTCGCCTGCCAGAGCTAAGCTTGCCTGCGGGGCTGTCAGGCGATCGTTTGGCGCGCCGCCGCGAATTGCAGCAATTGGTCGATCGCCAGGCGAAGATGCTCGACTATGCCGCCGAGGCGCGCGGGTTCGACGACTATTACGGCCGCGCCATCAACATGCTCACCAGCGAGCGCGTACGCAAAGCGTTTGATCTCTCGGCCGAGCCTGATGAAATCCGCGACAAGTACGGCCGTACCGACTATGGCCAAGGCTGTTTGCTGGCGCGCCGCCTGGTGGAAAGCGGCGTGAAGTTTGTCACGGTCTATTTCAGCAACAGCATCGGCGGACGCAGCACTGAGAACGGCGGCTGGGATACGCATGGCTTCGACAACACGCGGATGTTTCCGATTATCGAGAAGCGTCACCTGCCGATAACCGAGCAAACGCTGCCGACGCTGCTCGACGATCTGCACGAGCGCGGCCTGCTGGAAGATACGCTGGTGATTTGGATGGGCGAGTTCGGACGCACGCCCAAGATCAATGCCAACATCAGCCGCGATCACTGGCCCGATTGTTACACGGTGCTGCTGGCTGGCGGCGGCGTGAAAGGAGGCTATGTCTATGGTGCCTCCGACGCCCAGGCGATGTATCCGGACGAACATCCGGTGAAGCCGGAAGACCTGACTGCCACGATCTATCACTTGCTCGGTATCAATCCCGACGCCGAGATCTTCGATCGCGACAATCGCCCGCTGATCATCGCCGGCCGCCCCGTGCTGGATGTGATGGTGTGATCAAACGACGAACGGGAAGCTAATGCTTCCCGCTCGCCGATGATTTTGAGTTCTACCGCCAGCGCGACATATCCAGTCGTGGCTTCAGCACGCTGCGCATGCCGGTCATGGCGTCGCCGGTGGGATTCTGCGAAGTGGCGTCGTCGAGGGCCTGCTCATATTCGGTGTAGCGCTGCGAGCCGATATAGATGGGGCGATAACGCGGCTTGTAGTGCAATTCCTCCGGCGTCAGCTTATCGGAATCGTTGTTGAATCGATTGCTGTCGCTCAGACGATAGTTGCGATAAGGATTGCGATAGTCTTGCCGCGGCCTTTGTTGTTGTTGCGGATGGATCGACTCTACATCGACATCATCGTCATACACGCTCCGA
The DNA here is from genome assembly GCA_023417165.1 of Planctomycetota bacterium. GTDB lineage: Bacteria > Planctomycetota > Planctomycetia > Pirellulales > Pirellulaceae > JAEZGD01. The sequence goes on along the minus strand of JAEZGD010000102.1, from coordinate 2,502 downwards.
TATTGCGGAACGCGTACCGTGGTGGTCGGGATACGAGGCCATTTGGCGTCGTCGAGGACCCGGTTAAAGTCCTCAATGGAGCGGTAGCGTTCTTCCGGAGCGAGCGTGCGATCGTAGGGGCTCGCCCCCAGCGACTGCGGCACGCGGTATTTGCCATAAATACTCGCTCCGTCGCGACTGCGAGGCGTAATTGGCGGAGCCGCCAAGCGACTTTCATAGCCTCGGCGCCAGGCTTCTGCATCCTGTGCCGCCGCGCTGCCGGCGATCAGAAGTAACAACGAAATGCCGATAAAGTACCGCATGGCTTCCTCCGAGGCTCGTGATGAAGAGAGTCTTATGCAGGCAGCGTGCCAATTGTGTTGAGCCCCAACTCGCGGAAGTATTGCTACAGCGAAACCAGCCGTTGATACGCCAGCGACCACCGCGGTCGCTAGCGAGTCGCAAATGCCAGTGTTTTGCGTCGTTCGCGGCCATTTATTACAATAACGACCCCACCTCTCGCCTGTCCCAAAGGCTCGCTCATGCTCGAATTCCTCGGACCGCGCACGCGACTATGCGATCGCATCGATCGCCGCGAAATGCTACGCATTGGCGGGCTGGCGTCGTTGGGCCTGAGCCTACCGATGCTTTTGGCGGCCCAGCAGGCTGCAGCCAAGACGCAAAGCAATCGCGGGCCCCTGTTTGGCCATGCCAAGCGTTGCTTGATGCTGTTTATGTGGGGCGGGCCGGCGCATCAAGACCTGTGGGATATGAAGCCCGATGCGCCTTCGAATATTCGCGGCGAATTTCGCCCACGCTCGACCAACGTGCCGGGCATTAACATTTGCGAGCATTTGCCTGGCATCGCGGGGCAGATGGATAAAATCGCGCTGGTGCGCTCGGTCACGCATGCCGACAACAACCATTCGACCGGCGCGCACTGGATGCTGACCGGGCATAAACATCGGCTCTCGGCCGAGAACTTCGGTCCCTCGCCCACCGACTTTCCGCACATTGGCAGCGTGCTGACGAAGTTGCTGCCTGGCGATCCGCGATTGCCGACTTTCGTGTCGCTGCCCGATCGTATTGCCACCACGATCGGTGCGGTGGTGCCGGGGCAAGATGGCGGCCTGCTCGGCAAGCAGTACGATCCGTTTGTGATTGACCGTCATCCCGATGAGAAAGACTTCAAGATCGATGCGTTAGCCATGCCTGGCGATATTGATCCGCTGCGCATCGAAGCGCGGCGCGGACTGTTGGCGGCGATGAACGAAGCGCATCGCGAACTCGATGGGAATCGCCAAGTCGCCGCGATGAATGCCTATTATCAACGCGCTGCCGACCTCATTACTTCGCCCAAAGCGCAGCAAGCCTTTGATCTGGCGGCCGAAGGCGAGAAGCAGCGCGATCGTTACGGCCGCGGCACGTTCGGCCAAAGCCTGCTGCTCGCCCGGCGATTACTGGAGAGCGGCGTGAAGCTGGTCACTGTGTATTGGCATCGCGATCAGCCTGGCGTCGACACCACGTGGGATACGCACGCCCAGAACTTCACCGGCTTGAAAGATCGCTTGATTCCGCAAGTCGATCAGCCGATCGCGACGCTGCTGGCCGATCTGGCCGACCGCGGCTTGCTGGACGATACGCTGATTGTATGGAACAGCGAGTTCGGTCGCACGCCGAAGGTCAATGGCAACGCTGGCCGCGATCACTGGGGACCATGCAACACGTTGTGGTTCGCCGGCGGCGGCATCCCCGGCGGCCAAGTGCTGGGCTCGTCCGACAAGCAGGCGGCTTATCCCGAAAACGATCCAGTGCGTCCCGAAGACATCACCGCGACGATCTATCATTTGCTCGGCGTTGATCCGCAGACCATCGTGCACGATCGCGAGCATCGCCCGCATACGATTTCCGGTGGTCGGCCGCTGGAACCAATCATGCTAGGCATGGCGGAGCCAAAGGATCGCGCGTTACCGCCGCCACCTGTCGAGAAGCCGGCAGCGCCGAATCTGGCGATTCTGGCGGACAAGCCGCTCGGCTATTGGCTGCTCGCCGAACGCCAAGGCGATGCTGCTATTGATCAAGTCGCCAATGATGCGCAACGTCCGAGTGGTCAAACGCCTGGCAAATATTTGGGCAGCACCGCGAGCGGCGATCAACGGATGACCGCGGCCTTAGCCGATTGGAGCCTCGAGCGCTATAGCATCGAGTTTTGCTTTAAGAACTCGCGTTCGTTCGACGCGGGGCCCGTGACCGGCTATTTGTTCGGACGCCAAGGCGCGAACGTGGGCGCTGATGCCGACCGCGGCGAGCACATCGGTCTCGGCGGCACCTACAACCACGCCCATCAAGGCAAGTTGTTTGTCTTTAATGGCGACGATTCGCCTAGCGGCGCGCTCGGCGGCAAAACGGCGCTCGAAAACGATCGCTGGTATCACGTCGTCTTCGTGCGCGACGGCGCACAGGCGACGCTCTATTTAAACGGCGACGTCGAGCAACCAGAATTTGCCACCCAGTGGCCTAGCT
>JAEZGD010000026.1 GCA_023417165.1 Planctomycetota bacterium | reverse complement strand
ATGGTGGTGGCGGTGCTGACGTTTGTGGTGTGGATGGTGTTTGGTCCGGAGCCAAAACTTGCGCTGGCGGTGGTGAACGCCGTGGCGGTGCTAATTATCGCCTGTCCGTGTGCCTTGGGTCTGGCGACGCCGATGTCGATCATGGTAGGAATTGGCCGTGGTGCGACCGCGGGCGTGCTGTTCAAAGACGCTGCCGCGCTCGAGACCCTGCAATCGGTGGATACGTTGGTCGTCGATAAGACCGGCACGTTGACCGAAGGCAAGCCACAGCTCACGGCGGTGCTGCCTGTTGCTGAATTCGAAGAGACAGAGTTGCTACGTCTGGCTGCCTCGGTAGAAAACGCCAGCGAGCACCCTCTGGCCCATGCCGTCGTGAGCGGCGCGCGCGCTCGTGGCGTACATGTCGCTATGGTAGAGAACTTTGAAAGCACCGTGGCCGGCGGCGTGAAAGGCGAAGTCGATCAAAAGCGCGTCGTCATCGGCAAGCCAAGCTGGCTTGCCGAACAAGGGATTGCCATCGCGGACAATCTGGCCGCGCAAGCTACGCAACGGCAGGCGCAAGGGGAAACCATGATCTATGTCGGCGTGAATGGCCAGTTTGCCGGGGCGATTGCCGTGGCCGATCCCATCCGGGCTTCGGCGGCGGAGGCAGTTCGCGTCTTGCAGCAGGTCTATCACTTGGATATTTGGATGTTAACCGGCGACAGCGAAGCGACCGCCAACGCCGTCGCGAAGCGTTTGGGCATCCAGCATGCCGAAGCGGGCGTGAAGCCTGAAGACAAGCACCGGCGCGTCACCGAACTGCGATCAAGCGGCCGCAAAGTGGCGATGGCTGGCGATGGTATCAACGATGCGCCTGCACTGGCGGCGGCTGATGTCGGTGTGGCGATGGGATCGGGAACTGATGTCGCGATCGAAAGCGCTGGCGTGACGCTGTTGCACGGCGATCTCGGCGCACTGGTGCGAGCGCTGCGACTGTCTCACGCAGTGATGCGCAACATTCGCCAGAATCTGTTCTTTGCGTTCGCCTACAACTTGTTAGGCGTCCCCATTGCGGCAGGCTTGTTGTATCCGCTGACAGGCTGGCTGCTTAGTCCGATGTTCGCTTCGGCCGCGATGAGCCTGTCGAGCGTCTCGGTGATTGCGAATAGCTTGCGATTGCGTGGTATGAAGCTTTAACCTTCACGAGCAGGAACCGCTAAATGCCTGACTGCGTCCCTTTTCGGCTTTATGTCGGTGACAACGTCGCGGCCGTGGTCACCGACCTGTACCACGAATTGCAACGCCAAGGCGGCAGCGCCAGCCTGATCGGCGAGGCCGGCTCGTTTGTGATTCCGCTGCCGATCGGCGGCTCGATTCAAGGCAGCTTCACGATCGACGGCAAATCGGTCAAGGTGGCGATCGCCTCACGCCCCTCGGCAGTCTCCTGCGGTACCATCGAGTCGAAGCTGCAGGACTTGATTCTCGATGCGAAGGCCCGGCTTAAACGTGCAAAGTGATCGGTTTCTATCCTAAGGACGACGCTGCTTGACGGTGTAGCCTCGCCCAGTGGCGAAGAGTTCAAAGCCATCGGAGAACTTCACCGTGCGCGGCTTCGCGTCGTGGTTATAAACGACGTAGCTGCGCATTGGTCCGGCGTCAAAGACCGCGTATAGGGTGTGGTCCGCGGTGACCTTGGCATTCACTTGGCCAAGTCCCTTAAGCGTCGTGATCCACTGGTACGTGTTCGCCAGGCTGTTGCCGCTTTCGCGCGGGGCGTTCGCTTGTCCTGCTTCGAACTTTGCGAGCGCGGCAGTCGGATCAGCGAGCGCTTGGTACATCCAGACGAGGTCCGCCCATTCGTCCCAGCGGTCGCTGCCATTGTCTTGGACCAGGGCTTGATAGTTCTTGCGCACGTAGTTGACGTCATGGCCGAGGTACAGCGAGCCGCCGTGGATCGGCAACCAGTTGATGCCGTGGACGACTTCGCGATTGGCCGAGAACCAGGTGGCGTTGGCTCCCTTGCCGCCCCAGATCATCGTCACCACGGCCGGCGTGTACTCCGGCGGATGGTTGGCGTCGCGAGTGTCGAACCAGTATTCCTGGATCGCGACCATCTCGGTCGTGTAGAGGTAAATGCCCAGGTCGCGGAGCGGACGGTTCTTGGTGAACTCGCCCCACAGAATCATGCCATACCAGGCGTTCATGGCTTCGGACGAGGATTCGTTGTTGTTGCCGTCGCCAAACTTGGCGTGTCCCGACGCCCACGAATGCCCGGCGTAGGGATCGAAGTTCCGCAAGAACGGAAACAGCCGATCGTCGCGCCGCGGCGCCGCGATATCGCGAATCAGCAGTTCGATCATTCCGCCCCACTGATCACGCGCCGCCCAGGCGGGATCTTGGCGCGCGATTTCGGCTGCGGCACGGATAAAGTAACCATAGTGGAAGTGATGGTCGTTGAGTTCGGTTTCGCTGCCGAAACTCGCCGGATAACCAATCAGCGTTCCCCAACGCTCGTCATAGGCGAACACTCCCGAAGTCTTGCCTGGCGTGGCGGTCAGCCAAGTTTCGAGCCGTGACTTCAGTCGCTCGCGCAAGAGATCGGCCCCCTTAGTGTGGCCGTATTGCTCGGCGATGGGAATCAACGTCGCCGTCTGTCCGAGCCACTTCCCGTCCCAATAAGTGTCCTTTTG